>CADDYR010000094.1 GCA_902810765.1 Chloroflexota bacterium | reverse complement strand
CGCCTGCCTCGCGAGCCTGTACGCCTCGGCCTGGCGCAGCCTGTCCCGATGCTGCTCCCTGCCCACGTCCTCTGCCATCCACATCTGGTAGCCCATCGTCACGTTCTCCTTAGCTCTTGCCATATCCAAACCTGTAGCCAGATACTACACCAACCGATTACTAAAGTCAATAGTTCAATGAAAAATTCTGAGGGAATGTTGAAAAATCGTGAGCAGATCCGGGCGTGGCCCCGCTTCTCGGGCGGGTGGGCACTGGTGGCAGGTGGTGTGCTACACTGCCGCGCGAAGAAACCAGCGCGGCTCTCGACCGGGCAAGACCAGGCGGAGGGGAAAGATGACACGGAACCTGTCGAGGTGTTTCTGGCTCTACCTGCTGGTGGTGGCCGCGCTCGCGTCGCTGACTGCGCTCGGCAGCGGGAGCGCCCTGGCCGCGCAGCGCTCGGCCGCGTTCGTGAACTACGAGCTGGGGGAGACGCCCGGCACGACCTGCCCGGGTGACGCCAGTCAGTGCACGAACACCGCGGCCGAGCCCGCGATCCGGGCGGACAAAGACGGCAACTTCTACGCCTCATCGGAGAACGGGCTCGGCGCCGGCACCGTCGCATGGAAATCCACCGACGGTGGCCTCCACTACACCACGCTTGCCTCGCCCAACCAGGTGTCGGGGAACAACACCACCGGCTTCGCCCCCGGTGGCGGGGACACGGACCTGGCGGTCGCGACCCAGAGGAACGCGAACGGCAAGTACAACGTGTACGTCGCGAGCCTCAGCCTCGCCGAGGTGGACGTCAGCACGAGCACGGACGGGGGCACGACCTGGGTGCTCAATCCGACCGGGGCGACGATCCCGGGTGACGACCGCGAGTGGATCGCGGCGGACGGCGCGAGCAAGGTGTGCATCTCCTACCACGACGTCGCGACGTTCAACATAGACGTGAACTGCAGCTACGACGCGGGCGCCACCTTCACCCAGCTCGGCGACGCGATCGACGCTCAGCACGCCTGGCTGATCGACGACAACGACATCGGCAACCTCGCGATTGACCCGGCCAACCACTACGTTTATCAGATCTTCAGCGGTGTGGCCAACGCGACCGAGGCCGTCACCAGCACTACGGGCGACACCGACTACCACGCGGTCTGGATCGGCGTCTCGGCTGACGGAGGGAGGACGTTTACCGACTACCCGGTGTACATCAACCCGGACAAGACGGTGAGCTACGGCCACCAGTTCACGAACGTGAGCGTCGACCGCGCAGGCAACGTGTACGCGGTGTACTCCGACGACCACAACATCTACTACAGCTTCTCCACAGACCATGGCCAGCACTGGTCCAAGCCCGTGAGGGTAAACCAGACGCCCTCCAACACCGCGATCTTCCCGTGGAGCAGCGCGGGCGACGACGGCAAGATAGACGTCGTGTGGTACGGCACATCCTACTACGACGGCACCTCGACCCCCGACAACTACCCGGACAGCGCGGCGTGGTACGTGTACTTCGCGCAGAACCTCTCCGCGACCAAGTCCGGCAGCAGCTTCACTCAGGTACGGGCGACCCCGGTCGTGCACTACGGCGGCGTGTGCGAGAGCGGCATAAGCTGCACGGGCAACCGCGACCTGTACGACGACTTCGGCGTGGCCGCGAGTCCCACGACCGGCCTGGCCTCGATCGTGTACAGCGACGACCAGCCCGGGAACGACCCACAGAGCGACCACACGGCCGTCGCCACCCAGACCTCGGGGCCCGGCATCTTCAGCACCACCACGACCAAGGCGCATCGCTCGGGTCGCACTGACCGGGCGCTTCCACCCGACGAGCTGGCGCTGCTGAGGCCAGCGGGCCTCTGAGCCCCAAGAAACCGGGGGCGGGTGTGGACAATCGCATCCGCCCCTCACCTCGGCCCGGCGTAACCCCTGTCTCTCAGCCTGGCGGGCAGCACCGTGACCATCGGGGTCCCCAGCTCCGGATCCCGGGTCACGCGGACCGGTGCGCCGTAGGCTTCCTCCAGCAGCCCCTCTGTGAGCACCTCACCGGGCCCTCCGTCCGCGAGCACCCGCCCGTGTGCGAGCAGCACGATGCGCTCGAAGTAGAGGGCTGCGAGCGTCGGGTCGTGCATCGCGGCTAGCACGGTGAGCCCGTATCTCTCCCTGAGCTCCGTGATCGTGTCGAGCAGGGACGCCCTGTGGCGCACGTCGAGGTGTGCGGTCGGCTCGTCGAGGAGGAGGAGCCTGGGCTCCTGGGCGAGCACCATCGCGAGCGCGACCAGCTGCTTCTGCCCCTCGCTCAGGGACTCGAAGCGGGCGTTCGCCACGTGGTCGCTCTCGGTCGCGCGAAGCGCGGCGGCCACGGCTTCCCGGTCGCGCTCGCGCGGACCGCCGAACAGGCCGATGTGAGGCGTCCGCCCGAGAGCGACGATCTCCTCCACCTTCCAGCCCGCCGGGACGTGCACCTCCTGCGGAAGCACGGCGACGAGGCGAGCTAGCTCGCGCCGGGGGTAGCCGTGGGCAGGGCGTCCGTTCAGCAGCACCTGTCCGGACCAGGGAGAGAGCGTGCCCGCGGCGAGCCTCAGGAGCGTCGTCTTCCCGCCGCCGTTCGCGCCGAGCAGCGCTGTCATCTCGCCCGGCCGCACGTACAGACTGACCTGCCTCAGCACCGGCTCCCGCTCGTAGCCGAACGCGAGGTCGCGTATATCGAGCGTCGCGCTCACAGCTCGTAGCCTCCCCCCCTGCGCTTGAGCAGGTACAGGAAGAACGGAGCGCCCAGGAAGGCGGTGATGATCCCGACGGGCACCTCGTTCGGCGCGATGATCGTTCGGGCGGCGAGGTCGGCCAGCACGAGGAAGCAGCCACCCGCGAGCGCGCTCGCCGGGATGAGCAGCCGGTGGGCGGGCCCGATCACGAGCCGGACCGCGTGCGGGATGACCAGCCCGACGAAGCCTATGAGCCCGCTGATCGAGACCGACAGGGCGGTGAGCAGCGCGGCCGCGGCGATCGCGAGCAGCTTCGATCTCTCGATCGGCACGCCCAGGTGCGCCGCGGCCTCCTCGCCGAGCGAGAGCGCGTCGAGGGGGCGGGCGAGCCCCATCGAGAGCAGGACCGCGACCGAGACCATTGGCAGTACCATCCGCAGCTCGTCCCAGCCCGAGAGCGACACGCCCCCCAGGAGCCAGACGAAGGCGCTCCGCAGCTGGGTCTGTATGGCCGAGGAGAACAGCATGACGAAGCTCATCAGCGCGGCGAGGAGGGAGCCGACCGCCACGCCGGCGAGCAGGAGGTGGGTCGCGGGCGTGCGCCAGCCGACGCGGGCGATCAGGTACACGAGCAGGATCGAGCCGAGCGCGCCCGCGAACGCGAGCGCCGCCACCGCGCCGAACCCCAGGAAGCTCCAGCGGAGGGAGAGCGCCATCGCCAGGATCGCGCCGAGCCCCGCTCCCGAGGACGACCCCAGCACGTACGGGTCGGCGAGCGGGTTGCGGAAGAGCCCCTGCATCAGGGCGCCGGCCGCCGCGAGCCCGGCACCTGCTGCCAGCGCGCCGAGCACCCTCGGGAGCCTGAGGTCCATCAGGATCGCCCGCGCGCTGTCCGGCCAGCTCTGAGCGACCGGCATGCCGAGAGCGCGCGCCAGGATCAGCACCTCCTGCGAGAGCGGAAGGCTCGTGCTGCCGACGGCGGTTGCGAGCACGACCGCCGCGATGCAGGCCGCCGAGAGCGCGGTCAGCACGAGCGGGGCGGGCGGGCGGTGCGCCCGAGCGCCCGAGATCGTCCTGCCTTGCGTCGCCGCCTCCCGTGCTGCCACGTCGCCCTCCCGCCTACTTCTGCCCGAACAGCTCCGGGTGCAGGGCTCTCGCGAGTTGCTCGAGCCCCGTCGCGAGCCGCGGCCCTGGGGTGAACAGGTCGGTGTTGATCGGCACGATCCGGTCGTGCTTCACTGCCGAGATCGTGTCGAAGCCGGGTCGCTGCTTCACCTGCTGAACCGTCACGGGCGAGTAGAAGTCGGGGCTGACGTGCCCCTTCGCGTCGCCCAGCACTATCACCTGCGGGTTCGCGCGAACGATCGCCTCGTAGCTGACCTGTGCGTAGCCCGACTTCGCGCGCCCGAACACGTTCCTGCCGCCCGCGAGCCCGATCATCTCGTCCACGAGCGTGCCGGGGCCGTACACGTAGGGCTTGCCGGGCGTGCTGGCGTCCGACTCGAAGTACACGCTTACCCTGGGGGCGTTCGCGGTCCTGCGACTCACCTCGGCCACCGAGCGCTTGATCCTGCTCACCAGCGCCTCGGCCGCCCGTGGGTGGCCGGTGATGCGCCCGAGGTCGAGGATGTGCGTGTATGTGTCCCGAAGGGATGCGGGCTCGCCCGTGTTGATCACCTTGATCCCGGCCGCGCGCAGGGGCTTGTCGAGCACCTGCTCCGTGCCCGCGCCCGTGAGCACGAGGTCCGGCCTCATCGCGACGATCTTCTCGACGTTGAACTTCTGGACGCTGCCCGGCACTACCGGCTTCTTCGTAGCTGCCTTTGGCCAGTCCGTGAAGGGATCCACCGCGATGACCTGTCCGCCCGCGCCTATCGAGAAGACGGTGTCGTTGTTCACCGGAAAGAGCGAGACGATCCGGCGGGGCTGGCGCACGAGCCTCACCCTCGCCCCGTCCGCGTCCGTGTAGGTGAACGGGTAGAGACTGGCGGTCTGTGCGCTGGGGGTGGACGCCGGACCGGTCGAGGTCGGGGTCCGGGTAGCGGCCGTCGCGGCAGTGGACGTCGTCGCGGGCGGGACGATCGCCGCAGGTGGGGTCACTCCCGATGTGCCGGCGGGCGTGACGTGAGGTGCGGACGATACGGTGGGAGTGCCCGGGCGGGAGGCCGCCCCGGGCGCGCCACAGGCAGCCAGGATGAGGACGGGCAGGATGCAGAGCACCGAGAGACGCCGTGACAACGAGTCCTCCTGTTCTCTCCGCCACCCCCTCGTGCTCGCGGGCGAGGCGGAGGTCAGCGAGGAGCCAGCAAAAAGCCTTGCTCGCCACCTGGGCAAAGCAAGGCGCTGCGTCGAGGTCCCTCGGACACCTGCGCCCCTTTGCTCGAAGGGTTGCCGGTAACTAGCCGCGGAGGCAGGTAATCGGGCTCGGCAGTCGAGGCTGCTTACCGTTGCGGCACAGCGCCGGTCTCCAACCGGACTTCCCCTGCGACATCCGCGAGTCTATTCGATTGCGACTGCATAGTACTCCAGAGGGGTGCACGATGTCAACGCTGGCGCTCGCGTGGAGGTACCACGAGCAGGGGCAGGATCGTCAGCGATCCTGACCGGGCTGGAGGCGCACGCGATAGGCGGGCGAGTCAATTGGGCCGGTCAGCTCTGGTACTGCTTCTCGCCGCCGACGTAGGTGGCCAGCACCTCGATACGCAGTACGTCCTCGGGCGCGCACTCGAGCGGGCTGTCGCTGATCAGC
Organism: Chloroflexota bacterium; assembly: GCA_902810765.1. GTDB lineage: Bacteria > Chloroflexota > Chloroflexia > Thermobaculales > Thermobaculaceae > CADDYR01. Next base: position 8,288 of record CADDYR010000094.1, on the reverse strand, counting down.
ACGAAGTCCGCGAGCATGCCCGGCGCGAGCCGCCCCTTGATGGTCTCCTCGTAGGAGGCGAAGGCGGCTCCCTCGGTGTAGGCCCTCAGCGCCTGCTCCGCGGTGATCCGCTCCTGGGGCTGCCAGCCCTCCTCGGGCCTGGAGTCGCGCTGCCTGGTCACCGCCGCGTGGATGCCGAGGAACGGGTCGAGCGGCTCGACCGGGCAGTCGGAGCCGAAAGCCAGGCGCGCCCCCGTGCGCGCGAGGCTGTTCCAGGCGTACGAGTACAGCTCGCGGTCGCCCAGGAGCTCGTCCGCAACGTACATGTCCGAGGTCGCGTGGATGGGCTGCATCGAGGCCACGACGCCGAGCTGTGCGAGGCGCGGCAGGTCCACGGGCGCGACGTGCTGGACGTGCTCTATCCTATGCCTCATCCCCTGCCCGATGCCCTCGCGGCGCAGCCTCTCGAACGCGTCGAGCGCGTTCCGGTTCGCCAGATCCCCGATCGCGTGCAGCGCCGCCGAGATGCCGTGGCTCGCGGCGCGCGACACCTGCTCGTACAGCTCCTCGGGAGGGGTGACGACGATACCGTAGTTCTCCGGCTCTCCCCTGTACGGCTGCAGCATCGCGGCGGTGTGGGAGCCGAGCGCCCCGTCCGTGAAGATCTTGACGGGACCCGTCCTGAGCCACTCGTCTCCCTGCCGGGTGCGCATCCCGCGCTCGATCGCCCAGTCGAGCGCGCTCACGGGTATCGTCTTGTACACCCTCAGCCTGAGCTCGCCCGAGTCGTGGAGCTGCTGGTACGCCTCGATCGCGTCCACGCCGTCGAAGTCTTGGATCGAGGTCAGGCCCGCGGCGAGCGCGAGCGGGAAGGCTTCCCTGATAGCGTTCGCCAGGCTCGGGCGCTCGACCCCCTCGAGCGCGGCCCAGACGAGGTGCTGCGCGTTCTCCTGCAGGAGCCCCGTCGGCTCGCGGCCGCCCTCGTACCGCACGATCTTCCCGCCGTCGGGATCGGGAGTGTCCGGCCCTATGTTCGCCGCCCTCAGCGCGGCCGAGTTCGCCCACATCGAGTGGCCGTCGCGGCTGCTGAGCGCGATCGGGTTCTCGGGCGCGACCCGGTCGAGGGATCGCTTGTCCGGCGGCGCCTTCTGCCCCCATCGGTTGTAGTCCCACCTCCCCCCGAGCACCCACTCGCCGGGCCCGAGCCTCGAGACGCGCTCCCGGACTAGCTCGAGCGCCTCGTCGAGCGAGGCGGTGTCCTCCAGATGGACGTCTCTGAGCCCGCGCGCGTAGCTGCTGAAGTGGATGTGGCTGTCGGTCAGGCCGGGGATCACCCACGAGCCCCCGAGGCCGATCTCCTCGGGGGTGCCCTCGAGCTTCGAGCGGCACTGCTCTCGGGTGCCGGTAGCGACTATCCGCCCGTCGGCGGCCGCCATTGCCTCGACGCGGGGAGCCTGCGGGTCGAGCGTGATTATCCTTCCGTCGTAGAAGAGCACGGGGCTGGCCAAGCTGTTCCTCCATCCGGATGTCCGGGCCGATCGCCTCGCATTCTAGTCGCGCGGCCGGACGTTGGTAAAGGCGGCGCGTAAAGAAGATATGAAATAGCCCGGTCGGCCGGACCACTTCGCGTTGTGACCTCTGGGGGCGGCTGCTAGTCTTGTGTGGGGATCCACAACTGCTCACGAGGAGTGACCCGCTCGATGAACCCAAGGCAGGTCTGGCAGGCGGTACTGGGCGAGCTGGAGGTCAGGCTGTCGCGTCCGGAGTTCGAGACCTGGCTCAGGAACAGCACGCTGGAGTCTCTGGACGACTCGACGGCGACGATAGTCGTGCCGACGAGCTTCGCGCAGGTGACCGTCGAGAAGAAGTTCGAGCCCGAGATCCGCCGCTCCCTCAGCAACATCCTCCGCCGCCCGATCGAGGTGCAGATCGCGGTCAGGGGCGTGCGCCGGAGGAACGGACACGAGGGGGCGCACGAGCGGGCGCACTCCGCGCAGCCCGCCCAGCAGGAGCCCGTGGCCCAGTTCGGCGTGTCCGCCACCCCCCTGAACCCGAAGTACACCTTCGACAACTTCATCGTGGGCGGGAGCAACCGGATGGCGCACGCGGCGTGCATCGCCGTCTCGGAGCACCCGGCCGAGGCGTACAACCCCCTGTTCCTGTACGGCGGAGTCGGTCTGGGCAAGACGCACCTGCTGCACGCCACGGGCAACCACGCGCTCGCAAAGCGTCCGGACCTGCAGGTGCTGTACGTCAGCAGTGAGCAGTTCACGAACGACCTGATCAACGCGATCCGCGCGAACCGCACCGAGGATTTCCGTGCGAGGTACCGCTCGATAGACGTCCTGCTCATAGACGACATCCAGTTCGTCGCGGGCAAGGAGAGCACGCAGGAGGAGTTCTTCCACACGTTCAACCACCTGCACGGCGCGAACAAGCAGATCGTGATGACGAGCGACCGCCCGCCGAAGGCGATCCTGACCCTGCAGGACCGGCTGCGCTCACGCTTCGAGGGCGGGCTGATGACCGAGGTGAAGCTGCCCGACATCGAGAGCCGGATCGCGATCCTGCGAGCGAAGGCGGAGAGCAGACAAGCGGTCCTGCCGGACGAGGTGGTGGAGTTCCTCGCCCGGAAGGTGCAGAGTAACATCCGAGAGCTCGAGGGGGCGCTGAACAGCGTGATCGCGCACGCGAAGCTGAACGGCACCCCGATCACGCTCGCGAGCGCGGCGGAGGCGCTGAACGACACGGCGGTGAGCCAGCGCAAGCGCCACATCACGCCCACGAAGGTGGTGGACGCCGTGGCGATGTACTACGGCATCGAGGAGAAGCTGCTCAAGGGCAAGACACGCGCTCGGGAGGTGGTCGTCCCCCGCCAGGTAGCGATGTACATAATGCGGGAGGACACCGAGCAGTCGCTCGCGGAGATAGGCGCGGTGCTGGGCGGGCGCGACCACACGACCGTGATGCACGGCTGCGCGAAGATGGAGCGGGACGTCGAGGCGGACGACCGGCTCCGGCAGGACGTGCTCGCGATCCGCGAGATGCTGTACAACTCGAGCCCGTGAGCGTCAGGGCGCGATCTCCCCGCCCTGCTGGTACGCCTCGAAGTGTGCGTAGAAGCGGTCGGACATCCCCCGGTGGACCTCGTGCCCCCGGCCTATCTCCCCCTCGGTGACGGACACCGCCCACTCCCCGCTCGGGGTCATCTCCGCGAGCAGGTTCTTCCCGCCTGCGCTTAGCATCACCGTCACAGCGGTGTCGTGCGAGGCGCTCTGCGACTGTCCGTCGTCGGTCATGATCCGTACGCTCACGCTCATCGTCTGCTCCTGTGGATTCCCGTATGGACGTCCGATCCCCGCAGCAATCCCCGGGCCAGCGCGAGGTGCGGCGGGTGATACAATCGCTGACGTGGACGACATCACTCCTGACCTGCTGCTCGAGGGGGTCGGACCCGCCCTGATGTTCCGCGAGTACAGGGTGTTCGACGAGATCGGCTCGACGAACGCGTACCTCAAGGCCCTGCCTTCGGACGAGCCGCCGGGGGTGGTGGCGGTGGCCGACTACCAGACGATGGGCCGCGGAAGGGAGGGGCGCTCGTGGGTGGCGCCCCCCGGCGCGGCGATCCAGTGCTCGGTGCTGCTTCGCCCGCCGCTGCCCCCCGACCGCATCTACCTGCTGACGACGGCCTGCGCCCTGGCCGTGCGCTCGGCGATCGCGCCGTTCGTCCGCGAGGAGCCGCGCCTGAAGTGGCCGAACGACGTGATGCTCGGCGGGCGGAAGGTGTGCGGCGTCCTCACGGAGACCGAGATCATGCCCTCGGGCCGCGCGAGGGCGGTGGTGGGGTTCGGCGTGAACGTGCGCGAGGCTCCCCCCGCCCGGGTCGCGCCGGACGCGGGCTGTGTCCGGCAGTTCGCCATCCGCCCCGTGACCAGGCTCGAGGTGCTCGTCCGGGCGCTGCGCGAGTACGACCGCCTGCTCGTGCGGCTGTACGCCGGAGACCTCGAGGGGGTGTGGCGCGCCTGGAGGTCGAGCCTCGAGACGCTGCGTCGCCGGGTCGTCGTGCGCGGCTACGGCGGCGGGGACGAGGTCGCGGGCTGGGCGGCGGACGTGGCACTGGACGGTGCGCTCATCCTCGAGACCGAGGACGGGGAGCGCCGCCGCGTGTACGCCGGGGAGGCGATAGAGCGGGCCTGAGCCCTACCAGATCGCGGTCTCGCTCCGGTCGCTCCAGGAGCAGAAAGCCTCTCGGGCGAACACGTGGTAGCCCAGGGATCGCGCGACGCGGGTCGAGGCCGGGTTCGAGTCCTCGTGCACGTACAGCGGCACCCTGCCGCGCTCGAGCACGTACTCGGTCGCGGCGCTCACCACCGCCTTCGCGAGGCCTCGGCCACGGAAGCGGGGGTCGGTGCTCACCGAGACCTCCCACACGTCCTCGCCCTTGAGCTTCAGTGCCGACCACGCGCTGACCTCCCCTCCGCGTTCGCGCGTGACGAACACCGGGCCGTCGAAGTGCCGCAGGAAGAAGCCCGGATCGTGGCCGCCCGGCGGGAGCGTCTCGACCGCGTGCGCGCGAGCGGGCCGGAAGCGCTCCGAGTCGCAGTACAGCGCGTGGCCGACGAGGCGCCTGATCCCGGGCACGCGCGCCTCTACCAGGTCCTGCAGCCCCGACACGACGTCGGGAGGCACGCGCCTGGTGGCCCCCCGCACGAGACGCTCCGCTGCGGGGAGCAGGTCCTCCCGGATCGAGACGACTGTGGACGGACCGTGGCCGACGATCAGGAGCGGCACGAGGAAGCCGAGCCAGCGTGGCTCCTCGCGACTCGGGCTCGAGATCAGGTGGGTGCCGGGCTCGTGGAGCAGGTCGGCCGGCGCGCCCAGCTCCCCGGCGAAGAAGCGCTCGAGGTGCGAGGAGCACTCCAGCTGCGAGCACTCGTGCGCGGCGAGTTCCAGACACATTCCGCTTCTATGCTACACGAACGCGCGGACAGATGCGCAGGTTCCGCACCCTCGGATCAAGGCGTCGTGCCCGAGCGCCAGTCCTCCTCGAAGGCCGCGTCGAGCCTTCGCAGGGCCGAGGGCGTGTCGGTGATCAGCCCGACCTCGCGGTTCTGGTCGAGCGAGATCGCGCTGAAGTTCACGCTGCCCAGGTACGCCCGCTCGCCGTCCACCAGGATCGCCTTCGCGTGGGCGTAGGGGGATGCCACTAGGCGCACCCGGACTCCCGAGCGCGAGAGGTCGCGCACCTCCGGCGCGAGGTCTTCCTCCATGGGCGCGATGACCCTCACCCGCACCCCGCGCCGGCTGGCGTGGACGAGCGCGCGCTCGATCCGAGCGTCCTCCAGCACCTCGGCCTCGAGCTCGATCTCCCGGTGGGCGGAGCCGATGAGGGCGAGCAGCCTGCCGCGGCTGTTGTCGCCGCTCACGACGAGGCCCGGCGAGCGCGGGACGTAGCTCGTGCGCAGCCAGTCGGCCTCGAAGAGCGCGGCGAGATCCCGCACCTCCCGCGGCGAGCTCACGAGCGCGATGTACTCGCGGTTGCTCGTGAAAGCGCTCCGCGTGAGGTTCGAGGTCATGACCAGAGCGCGCTCCCCGTCCACCACGATCACCTTCTCGTGCGTGTATCTATATGCAGGATGCCCGTACCTCCAGGCGATGCCGAGCTCGTCCAGCCGCTCCTCGATCCGACGGTTGCCGTCGAACGCTCCCAGGGGAGCCTGCTCGAGCAGCACCCTCACACGCACCCCTCTCCGGCTGGCCCTCTCGACCTCCTCTATAAGGGGCTCATCCGTGAACAGGTACATCGCGACGTCGAGCGTGTGTCGGGCCGAGGCGATCTCTCGCCGGACCGGGGCCCTGCCGTCGTCAGGCTCGACCCACAGCCTCGCCACGCTCACCGCCTCGAAGGCTTCGGCCGGAGGGGCGGCCGGGGCGAGGACCAGACTCAGGAGTCCGCGGGCGACCAGCGCGGCCGCGGCCAGGGCGCAGGCGGCGAGCACCAAGCTCGTGCGGCGTTCCCGCACGAAGCCTCGCACGCTCTCTGCGGCGGAGCCGTATGCGCTCACTCGCTCCTCCTCGGGCCCGCTCGGGCGGTGGGATTGGGGTATGATGGTGAGACCATGCGAACCAGGCGCCCGGGAGCCAGGTCCAGAGTATACCGAAACCGGCCGGGGGCGTCCCACCAGGCGCTTCCCGGAGCGCGCGTATGACGCGGCCACCGGACGAGCTGCAGATCAGGCGCGTGCGCCCGGGCGACGCCGACCAGCTCGTGAGCCTCGTCACCAGCAGCTTCGCCGAGGAGTTCAGGCTGTCCCACACCAGCCCCGAGATGGTGAGGTCGTACGTGGGCGCAGACCTGGCCGCGTCCGGACTGCTCGGCTCGGCCCTGCTTCGCCTCAGCGGTCAGGTGATCGAGTTCTGGGTGGCGGCCCTCGGCGGCGAGGTCGTGGGCTGCTACATCCTGTACGGTCGCTCGCCGCTCACGATAGCCTCGGTCGCCGTGGCGGAGGGGTACCGCAGGCGGGGCATCGGCCGCAGGATGATGGAGCACGCGTTCGAGCGCGCCCGCGGGCTGGGGCGCGGACGGGTCGTGCTGGAGGTGCTCGCGGACAACTCGCCCGCGGTGAGCATGTACCGCTCGCTCGGGATGCGCGAGTACGACCGCCGGGAGTCGTTCACGCTCTCGCTGCACCACCGTCTCGTGCCTCCCGCCTCCCCGGACCTGAGGCTCCGCCCGGTCCGCCGATCCGACGCCGCGATCTGGCCCGAGTGCCTGAGGGCGGGCACTCCGCCGGAGGCGAGCTCCCTCGAGGACGTGTACAGGTCGGAGTACCTGCCGGGGGCGCTGACGCGCTGGCTGGACCAGGTGATGCTGTTCGCCCGGCTGTACAGGCGGACGGTGGTGTACGAGGACAGGCCGGTCGGGTTCGTGTGCGTCCGCTCGAGCGAGAGCCAGCTGTTCACGGAGATCCTTCCGCCGCTGTACCTGCCCGAGGTCTCCGTGCTCGCCGCGGACGTCATCTCGGCCGCGACCTCGATCGCGCTGGGCGAGGGGGCATCGCTCGTGCGGCTGTATGTCTCCGGGGTGCGCGCCGAGGCGTCGAAGGCCGCCGACGTCCTGGGCTACTCCCGTGAGCGCGCCTGGCTGTACATGTACCGCGACGTCTAGGCTTTACAACGGTTTTGGCGCGTGTTAGGCTTTGCTCAGACGTGACCGGCATCGGGCCGGCATGTACTGCACAGCGGAGGACTACCGTGAGCACCGACACCTCCCACAAGCTTTCCCTCCACGACTTCCTCGGGTTCAAGGCCCGCGGCGAGCCCATCGCAATGGCGACCTCCTACGACCACCCGACCGCGTACTTCGCGGACCAGGCGGGAGTGGACGCCATCCTCGTCGGCGACTCCATAGGCAACAACGTCCTGGGGTACGAGTCCACCCTGCCCGTGAGCATGGACGAGATGGCCGTGCACTGCAGGGCGGTCAGCAGCGCCGTGAACCGCGCGTTCGTGATCGGCGACATGCCGTACATGAGCTATCAGCCCTCGACTCGGGACGCGCTGCTGAACGCGGGGAGGCTGATGGCCGAGGGGGGCGTGGATGCCGTGAAGCTCGAGGGGGGCGCCGCCGTGGCCGAGACCGTCCGGGCGCTGGTCAGGGCGGGTGTGCCCGTGATGGGGCACGTCGGCCTGACCCCGCAGTCGGCCCCCGCGCTCGGGGGGTACAGGGTGCAGGGGCGCCAGGCCGAGGCTGCCGCGCGTCTGGTGGAGGACGCCCGGCTTCTGGAGGACGCGGGCGCGTTCTCCGTCGTGCTCGAGGCGGTGCCCACCGAGCTCGCCCGGATCATCACCGAGACCCTCTCGGTGCCCACTATCGGCATCGGCGCGGGCCAGCACTGCGACGGGCAGGTGCTCGTGATGCACGACATGTTCGGCCTCTCGCTCAGGAAGCTTCCGAAGTTCGCGAGGCAGTACGCCGACCTCGGCCAGGCGCTGAGGTCGGGCTTCTCGGCCTACCGAGACGACGTGAAGCAGAGGAACTTCCCGGATGCCGAGCACAGCTACCACATGAGGCGCGAGGAGCTCGAGCGGCTGAGGGAGCTCCTCGGAAAGCCGGGGGAGGTCGCGATGCTGTCCCCGCGATCCGGGGCGTAAGGGTGAGGGGTCGGTGAGGGAAGCCGTCGTCCGGTGCCTGGCCGCGCTGCTCGTGGCGGCAGGCGTCGCCTGCTCGGCGCACCCAGAGCCGACCCGGCAGGCTCAGGCGTCTCGGGCGACGTCGGTGATGAGGCCGCCCACCGCCCCTCCCCAGC
>CADDYR010000093.1 GCA_902810765.1 Chloroflexota bacterium | reverse complement strand
CTCTACTACAGCGCGCTCAGCGTGCCCCTGACGCTCGCTGTCGGGCTGCTCGTCGCGCTGCTGCTGAACCAGAGGGTGCGGGGGATCGCGTTCTTCCGGACCATATGGTACCTGCCGACCCTCGTGCCCGCGGCGGCGGGCGCCGCCCTCTGGCGCTGGATCCTCAACCGCGACTTCGGCCTGCTGAACAACGTTCTGGGCAGCGCTGGGCTCCCCCAGCCGGGGTGGCTGATAGATCCTAAGTGGACGGTGCCCTCGCTCGTGATGGTCGGCCTGTGGATGAGCATCGGGGGCACGATGCTGATCTTCCTCGCGGGGCTCCAGGGAATGCCCACGCACCTGTACGAGGCGGCGGAGATAGACGGGGCGAACGCGTGGGCCAGGTTCCGGCACATCACCATCCCGATGATGTCGCCGATCATCTTCTTCAACCTGATTCTCGGCATCATCGGCTCGTTCCAGGTCTTCACGATCGTGTACCTGATCTACACGCCCACCGGCAGCGGCAGCGCCGGGCCGAACAACTCCGGCCTCGTGTACCTGATCTACCTGTACCGCAACGCCTTCCAGTACTTCAAGGTCGGTTATGCGGCGGCCCTGTCGCTCGTGCTCTTCCTGGTGATCGCCTTCCTGACGTGGCTGATGTTCAGGTTTCAGAGCCGCTGGGTCTACTACGAGGCGGAGGGGAGGTAGAGGATGGCATCGGTGCTCACTCCGACGGCGAAGCCGAGGGCCGGACGCGGCCGCCAGCTGGGCAAGAGGGCAAGACAGCGCATCAGCACGACGATCGCCTACGTGCTGCTCACCGCGGGCGGGATCGTGATGCTCGTGCCGTTCGCGTGGCTGGTGAGCAGCTCGCTCAAGGGGCCCGGCGAGATCTTCGTCATACCTCCGCAGTGGATCCCCAGCCCGCCGCGCTGGTCCAACTACAGCCAGGTGATGACGGACCTGCCGTTCTTCCTCTTTCTGAGGAACACCCTCACGATAACCTTCCTCGCGATGATCGGACAGGTGCTGACCTCCGCGATGGGGGCGTACGCCTTCGCGCGCCTCCGATGGCCAGGGCGCGACAAGGTGTTCGCCCTCGTGCTCGCCACGATCATGGTGCCGTACACCGTGACCCTCATTCCGGTCTTCATCCTGTTCAAGAACCTCGGCTGGCTCGACACCTTCCTGCCCCTCATCGTGCCCTACTGGTTCGGCGGAGGCGCCTACTTCCTGTTCCTGCTCAGGCAGTTCTTCCGGACGATCCCGATGGACCTCGACGAGTCCGCGAGGATAGATGGCGCGGGCTCGTGGACGATCTTCACCCGACTCGTGCTGCCTCTCTCCAAGCCGGCGCTCGCCGTCGTCACCGTGTTCTCGTTCCTGTCCCACTGGAACGACTTCTTCGGGCCGCTGGTGTACCTCACGAGCGATGACAAGTGGACGCTCGCGCTCGGGCTGTCGGCGCTGCAGGGCCTGCAGTGGGGACGCGACCAGACCCATCTGGTCATGGCGGTGTCGGTGATCATGATCGCCCCGATCATCGCGCTGTTCTTCTTCGCGCAGAGGACGTTCATCGAGGGCATCGTGCTGACGGGCATAAAGGCGTGACGCAAAGGAGATGACAGGATGTACGGCCAGAATCCAAGGTACAGCAGGCGCGCGTTTCTGAGGCGGGTGGGCGCTGCCGCGCTGATGGTCGCCGGAGGGGGCATCGCCGCAGCGTGTGGCTCGTCGTCCACCGGGTCTTCCGCGAATGGGGGCTCGGGCGGCAAGGCGGCGAGCAGCGGCGGCACGGTCAACTTCTTCGCCCGCGGCGACCAGGCGATATTCAAGGTGTTCCACCAGCTGAACGACGCCTTCAAGAAGCGCGAGCCGGATATCAGCGTGAAGATCCAGGAGGTGCCGGGCGACTTCTACCAGAAGTTCCAGCTCGAGCTGGCCAGCGGCACACCGCCCGACTGCCTCTTCGAGTGCGACTGCACCATTGACTCGTCCATCCGGAACAAGGCGCTCCAGCCGCTAGACGAGTACATGAAGGGCGACAAGCGCTTCAACCGGAGCGACTACCTGGACATCGCGTTCTACACGTCCGTGTGGGACAACAAGACCTACGGACTGCCCTACGACGGCGGCTCCCTCGCGCTGTACTACAACAAGGAGCTGCTCCAGTCCGCGGGACTCGACTATCCCGACCCGCAGCGGCCGATGAGCTGGAACGACGTGCTGGACTACGGGAAGAAGCTCACGGTGGATCGCGGCGGCAAGCACCCGGGCGAGAGCGGGTTCGATCCGAAGCACATCAAGCAGTACGGGATAGACCCCGCGCAGGGGTACTGGCAGGTGTGGGTCTGGGGGGCCGGAGGCGAGGTGATCACGAAGGACGGTCAGGTGCCGATAGACGAGCCGGAGGCGGTCGACGGACTGCAGTTCCTGGCCGACCTCGGCACGAAGCACTACATCGCCCCCAGCCCGGCCTTCCAGCAGTCTCAGAACCTGTCCTTCCTGACGGGCAACGTGGCGATGTACTACGGGGGCGTCTGGGATATGGTCCGCAACCGGGACGCCAAGTTCGACTGGGATGTGGCCCCGTTCCCGACGGGCAAGATCAGGGTCTCGACTGGCTGGTACTCTCCGCTCTCGATGACGGCCGCTGGAAAGAACAAGGACGGCGCCTGGAAGTGGATCTCGTTCTGCTGCTCCTCCGACGGCGAGACGATCGTCTCGCAGCTCGGTCAGGACGTGCCGCCGCTCAAGAAGCTCGCGCACAGCAAGGCGTTCCTGAACCCGAAGGTCGAGCCGGATCACAAGGAAGTGTTCCTCCGAGAGCTCGACCCGAAGATCCTGCGCGTTCCGGGCGACAAGTTCGGCAAGTACTGGGGCGGTTACTACACCGAGTTCCACGACGTGTTCGACCCGGCGTTCGACCCCGTGTGGACCGGGAAGAAGTCGGCGGCCGACGCCGCGAAGGCGGTCCGGCCGAAGCTCGAGAAGCTGCTCCGGACCGGCAAGGTGTCGCTGGTGTCGGACCGTCGCGCCCTCGCCTGCGCCTGCCATCCGACCAGGGCTTCCCGATCGGGCGGAGCGCAGTAGTAGCAGGAGCGCCGATCGCGCGACCCGGCGCTCGCGGCGCGGGGCTTCCCGGGCCCCGTCCCGCCTGCTACCATGACGCGCAACGCAGCTCACCCGGAGGGAGTCCACGGATGCCTGTCGTCGAGACCGCGAGCGCCAGCGCCTGGATGCTGGAGGGCAGCGCGATATCCTACGCCCTGGCGCTAGGGGCAGACCGCATGCCCCGCAACCTGCACTTCGGCCCGCGCCTGCACTCTGCATCAGACCTGCTCGCTCTCGCGGGCAGCGTGAGATCTCCCGGTGTCGCCCCATTCGGCGGTATGTACGGTCAGGAGTACCCCGTGTGGGGTGGGCTCTTCTACGACGAGCCCTGCCTGAAGGTCACATTTGCGGACGGCACCCGGGGGCTCGTGCTCGAGTACAACTCCCACCGGACCCGACCGGAGGACGACGCCACCTGGCTCGACGTGACCCTGCGCGACCCGGCGTACCCGCTCCTCGTCCACCTGCACTACGGCGTGTACGAGCGCCACGACGTGCTCGAGCGGTACGCGGTGATCGAGAACACGGGCGACGAGCCCGTCACCATAGAGGAGGCGCTCTCGGCCGTCTGGCACCTTCCTATGTGGGCAGGATACCACCTCACCCACCTCGCGGGGCGCTGGGCCGCCGAGATGCAGGTCTACCGCGAGCCGGTGGCGCCGGGCAGGAAGGTGCTCGAGAGCCGCAGGGGGCACACGAGCCACGCGGCCAATCCCTGGTTCGCGATGGACAAGGGAGACGCCACAGAGGAATACGGCGGGGTGTGGTTCGGGGCGCTGGCGTGGAGCGGCAACTGGAAGATCGCCGTGGATGCCGACACCACGGGGCAGGTGCACGTCTCGGGCGGCCTGAACGACTTCGACTTCTCGTGGCATCTCGCGCCGGGAGAGAGCTTCCGGACGCCGTCGTTCTTCGCGGGCTACACCGATCGTGGCCTCGGCGAGGCCAGCCGCATCCTGCACAGGTTCGAGATGGACTGCGTGCTGCCCCGCGCGTTCGCATCCCGCCCGCGCCCGGTCCTGTACAACTCCTGGGAGGCCACGACCTTCGATGTGAACGAGCAGAACCAGGGCAGGCTCGCCGAGATCGCGGCATCGCTCGGCGTCGAGCTGTTCGTCGTGGACGACGGCTGGTTCGGCGCGCGGGACAGCGATCGCGCGGGGCTCGGGGACTGGGTCGTGAACCCCAGGAAGTTCCCGAACGGGTTGGGGCCGCTCGTCCGGAAGGTGCGCTCGCTCGGGATGGAGTTCGGCCTGTGGGTGGAGCCGGAGATGGTGAACCCCGACAGCGACCTGTACCGCACCCACCCCGACTGGGTGTACCACTTCCCGAACCGGCCCCGCTCCGAGAGCCGCAACCAGCTCGTGCTGAACCTCGCCCGACCCGAGGTGGAGGCGCATATCACCGAGGCGCTCGACAGGCTCCTGAGCGATAACGACATAAATTTCATCAAGTGGGACATGAACCGGCCGTTCTCTGAGCCTGGCTGGCCCGATGCGCCGGTCGAGCGCCAGAGGGAGGTTTGGGTGCGGCACACTCGGGCCGTGTACCGGACCCTCGAGACCCTGCGGGAGCGCTACCCGGACGTCGCGTTCGAGTCCTGCTCCGGCGGCGGGGGCAGGGTGGACCTCGGCATCATGCGCCTGACGGATCAGACGTGGCCCAGCGACAACACCGACGCCTTCGACCGCCTCAGGATTCAGGAGGGGTACTCGATGGCGTACTGCGCGCGCACGATGATGTGCTGGGTGACGGACTCGCCCAAGCGCTACTCCGGCCGGGCGATCCCGCTCCGGTACCGATTCCACTCCGCGATGATGGGCTCGCTCGGTATCGGCGGTAACCTGCTCGAGTGGACCGAGCGAGATCTGGAGAAGGCGCGCGAGTTCGTCGAGGAGTACAAGCGGATCCGCCACATCGTTCAGGGTGGCGATCAGTACCGCCTGCTCTCGCCTCGCGCGAGCGCTGTCACCGCCGTCCAGTACGTCACGCCCGACCGCTCCGAGTCTGTGATCTTCGTCCTCTCGAGCCCCCACCTGCTCGGCGAGCCGGCCCCAACGATCTACCCGAGAGGGCTCGAACCCGCCGCTGCCTACGAGGTGCACCCCGACGGGACGAGGGCGAGCGGCTCGGCCCTGATGGGGCACGGGATATGCGTGCCGCTCAGGGGAGACTGGGCGAGCGCGCTCGTGACTCTGAGGACCGGATGACCGCGATGAAGTACAGCGTCAGCCAGTGGATATACGGCAGGGAGCCGCTGGAGCGCGGCCTCGAGCGGCTGCGCAGGTACGGCTACGACGGGGTGGAGCTCGCCGGGGAGCCGGATGAGGCCGACCCGTCGCACGTCAGGTCCCTGCTGGAGAGGTACGGGCTCGAGGCGTCCTCGGTGTGCGGCATATACAACACGCCCGAGCGCGACCTCTCGCACGAGGAGGAGGGGATGCGCCGGACCGCCGTGCGGTACGTCGCGGCGTGCGCCGAGCTCGCTGCCTCGACCGGTGCGCGCCTGGTGATCGTCGTGCCCTCGCCCGTCGGCAAGCTGTCCGCGAGCACCGAGCCCGAACGGAGTCTGGAGCTCGCGGCCCAGAGCATCAGGCAGGCGGCGGAGAGGGCGGGCGAGCGGGGGGTGTCGCTCTGTATCGAGGCGCTCAACAGGTACGAGAGCTACCTGGTGAACACGCTTGAGCAGGCCACTCGTCTTGCGAGGATGGTGGACTTGCCGAACGTGGGGATCATGGCCGACACCTTCCACATGAACATCGAGGAGGCGTCGCTGCCGTCGAGCATCCGGGAGTACGGGGACCTCATCTGCCACGTGCACCTGGCCGACAGCAACCGCCGGGCTGTGGGCATGGGGCACATCAGCTTCGACAAGGTCGCGGACGCCCTGGCCGACGTGGGCTATCCCGGCTGGTACACGATGGAGTTCCTGCCGCCCGTCTCGAACCCCTACGACGCGGCCGGCCAGGCGATGAGGGAGGAGCTCCTCGACGAGTACACCCTCGAGTCCATCCAGGCGATGAAGCAGATCCTCGGTGGCTGAGGAGCTGTCAGCCCTCCAGGGACACGCTCCGCAGGGCACAGGTCCCCACCCTCGCCCTCGGACGTCCCCACAGGACTGAGGGGTGTAAAGCTCCCTCGCGAACGGTGCTCACGACCCATATTGGCGCTATAACGCGTTAGCAGAAGGAGGGTGCCGGGTGACAGTAACCGCGGAGGATCTGTCCAGAGCCGGGATCATGCTCGATCCGGAGGAGTTCGAGGCGCTGGTGCTGGAGGTTGCGAGTAGTTTGCCCAGCGCGATCGAGCCGGAGAGCCCTCGGAGGGAGCTCACGCAGGAAGAGGTCGGGGCTCTCGAGCGTGGCGGGGTGAGCGTGGACGTCTCGGAGCCTGGGGAGGATCCGCTCGAGCTTGCGGCCGCGAAGTACACGGCGCTGCTTGCGCAGTCCCTCACCGTGTCAGAAGCGGCGAAGATGTTAGGGGTGAACCCGAGCCGCGTCCGGCAGAGGCTGGCGGGGCGCACTCTGTACGGCATCCGCCAGAGGAGTGGATGGAGGCTGCCGGCATTCCAGTTCGAGCGCGGAAGGCCGCTGCCCGGCATCGAGCTGGTGTTGCCCCGGCTGGACACGACACTGCATCCCCTGTCCGTGTACAACTGGTTCACCAGTCCAGATCCCGACCTCGTGATCGGCCCCGACGAGCTGCCGGTCAGCCCGCGCGATTGGCTCCTTTCGGGCGGCGATCCCTCCGTGGTGGCCGAGATCGCTGCCTCGCTGTGACGTGCCGAAGTTTCCAGAGCCTCCATCGGCCGGGCGCCTAGCGTCCGTCGGGCCTGAGCTCTTGGCTCTGCCATCTGGCTCCCTGCTGTGGAGGGTCTACTCCAGGGGCGGAGGCCATCCCTCCCCCTGGTACGCCTTCCGCACCTTCGGCCCAGTGCGTACGGCGAGGTTCGACAACCACCTCCCGCCTCCCAGGGATCAGGACAGGGACATCCTCTACCTGGTCGCGAGCGTACCCACGTGTGTCGCAGAGGCATTCCAGTCGGGCAGGCAGATAGACCGGTTGGGAAGGGAGCCATGGCTTGTCGGGTTCGAGGTGGTGCGCGAGGTCGTACTGCTGGACCTCGGAGGCTCATGGCCGACGAGGGGGGCATCCATGGCAATCTCCAGCGGACCGAGGCCGCGCGCACAGAGGTGGTCGCAGGCAATCTACGAGGCGTATCCCGAGGTGGAGGGACTGTGGTATCCATCCTCTGTGTACAGGGGAGAGCCCGCCGTGGCGCTTTACGAGCGGGCGA
Source organism: Chloroflexota bacterium (assembly GCA_902810765.1). Classification (GTDB taxonomy): domain Bacteria; phylum Chloroflexota; class Chloroflexia; order Thermobaculales; family Thermobaculaceae; genus CADDYR01. Next base: position 6,377 of record CADDYR010000093.1, on the reverse strand, counting down.
GGGGCGCCTTGCCCGAGTCACCCGCCTTCCATCGCCCACTCTCGGACCCGGTGTTGCTCGGTCCGCTCAGGCGGATCGCCTACGAGATAGGCTATGACCTGCTGTAATGCCGCACGGCGTGATGCGTGGAGTAGGCGCAGACGCCATCCGGAGAGTCGCGTCGGGGAGGCGTGGCCCGTCTCGACGAGCATGGGCTCACGCGCGTACACTCATCGCCTTCCCGAGTGCCGATACGAGCCGCTCGACGTCATCGGGCCGGTTGTAAGCCTGAACGGAGACCCTTAGCAGCGGCCGGTCGTTCCAGGACATCACCGGCACCTCGATCGCGAAGTCCGCGGCGAGACGATCCTGGAGCTCCTTGCCGAGCCCCTCAGGCAACGAGAGCGCAAACATCTGCGACCACCAGCCGGGCTCGTCGGGGCAGATCGGGCCGAGGCCGAGCTCCTGGATCAGGTGCCCTCTGGCTTCCTCCGCGAGGAGATGGCACGCCGCGCGCACGCGGTCCCACTCGTGCTGCTCCTGGAACTCTATGGCTGCGGGCACGGAGAGGTAGGCCGAGGGGTCGTCGGTGCCCGTCCACTCGAACACGCTTACGAACGGCGACGGCGAGCCGTCCTCGGGCGGCCAGCCCCAGCTCACCACGAGCGGTCGCAGCAGGTGCTGGACCTCGGGCCGTGAGTAGAGAAAGCCCGCGCCCTTCGGAGAGTTCAGCCACTTGTGGCAGTTGCCGATGTAGAAGTCCGCGCCGGCCTCCTCGACGTTCAGGGGTATCTGGCCGGGGGAGTGCGCTCCGTCCACGAGCGTCAGGACTCCCCTCTCTCGCGCCCTCCGACAGACCTCCTCGACCGGAAAGATCAGCGCCGTGGGAGACGTGATGTGACTGTCGAGACCAGCTTCGTGCGCTCCGTCACGCCCTCCAACACGCGCTCGACGATCTCCTCCCGGCTCGTGACGGGTAGCGGCACCGAGCGGCGCACGTACCTCGCGCCCGTGCCCTCGCAGACGAACCGCCAGGTTCGCTCGACCGCACCGTACTCGTGGTCCGTCGCCAGGACCTCGTCGCCGGGCCCGAGCTCGAGCGAGCGGGCCACGACGTTCGCGCCTGTGGTGGCGTTCGGCACGAACACGAGGTTGTCGCGGTGAGTTCCCAGGAATGCGGCGAGTCTCGCTCGCGCCTCGGCCAGTAGCGGCTTCAGGCGCCTGCCGAGGATCTCCACGGGGTTCGCTTCGAGCTCGCGCTGCCACTGCTGATACACCTCGAACACCGGACGAGGACACGCCCCGTAGCTGCCGTGGTTCAGGAACACCACGCCCGGCCATATCTGGAACTCGCGCCCGATCTCGGCCAGCTCATCCCGCGACGCTGGCTTCACGCACGTCTGGCTCGCAGTCATCCCCTACCACCTCACTGGCTGCCAGCCGGGCTCGAGCTTCTGCATCTCGATCAGGTCGTCGCGCTTCGTGAGCCCGCAGCGCAGGTACTGCTCGTGCAGCCGTGCGAGCGCGTCCTCGTCGAGCTCGATGCCGAGCCCGGGAGCCTCGGTCACCTCGACGTATCCGTCCCGGATCGGGACCTTCCCGCCCTGGATCACCTCATCCACCTGCCAGGGGTAGTGGGTGTCGCAGGCGTAGGTCAGGTTGGGGATCGCCGCGGCGACGTGTGCCATCGCCATCAGGCTGATCCCGAGGTGGGAGTTCGAGTGCATGGAGACCCCCCAGCCGAACGTGCGGCAGAGCTGCGCGAGCTTGACGGTCGCGAGCAGGCCGCCCCACAGATGGTGGTCGGTGAGCAGGATACTGATCGAGCCCAGCTCGACCGTCTCCGGGATGTCGGTCCAGGCGGTGGTGCACATGTTCGTGGCGAGCGGCACCTGCACCTGCCGCGCCACCTCGGCCATCCCCCTCCGACCCTCGGTGGGGTCCTCGAGGTACTCGAGACAGTCCTCGATCTCGCGCCCGATCTGCACGGAGGTCTCGATGCTCCACACCCCGTTCGGGTCGAGGCGCAGCGGCACATCGGGGCCGAGCTCGCGCCGCATCGCCCGTACGGCCTCGGCCTCGATCTCAGGATCGAGCACGCCGCCCTTGAGCTTGATGCTCCGAAAGCCGAAGGTATTCACGAAGTCCCGTGCCTGCCGTACGATGCCCTCGGGGTCGAGCGCCTCCCGCGCGAGGTAGTCGTCCTGCTCCCGTGCCGCGCGCGAGCTCGCGCCCACGCCGTCCGCGCCGCCAATGCCCGCGTGCTTGAAGAACAGGTACGCGGCGAACGGGACGCGCTCGCGGAACCTCCCTCCGAGCAGGTCGGCCACGGGGCGCCCCGTCGCCTTGCCGATCAGGTCGTAGCAGGCGACCTCGACCGCCGCGAACGCCCTGCGAGGGGATGCGAGCCTGCCCTCCCACGGCCTCTGCTGGCTCGCCTCCAGCGCCTCCTCCCCGGAGATCGCAGCCTCGATGCGCGTGAGGCGGAACGGGTCCTGCCCGACCACCAGCTCGCGCGCCGCCTCGAGGTCTCGGAGCGGCACCTCGCCGCCGTACGTCTCCCCCAGCCCCGTCAGCCCCTCGTCGCTCCTGACCTGCACGATCGTGCGGAGGGCGTAGGGAGCGTGGAGTCCGAACGCGCTGCGTAATGGCGGGTCGGCGAACGCCACCGGCACGGCCCTCAGGTCCACGATTCTCACTGTGATGCCACCTTCCCAGCGTCCAACCGCGTCACTGCAAGCTTAGCGCATCCGAGGACCCAGGAGGCGGCCCGGGGTTTGGCGACGTCGCGAGACATGCAGAGGCCGGTCTCTCTCGCGCAACTCTCGAGGGGCGGGTGCCCGGGGTGGCCCGACGAAGGACGCTCGGGGCGCGACTTTCTAGAACATATGTTCCGACGGGACCAAAGCGGATGTACTATCCATGGGCAAGCGGCAGCGATCCGCGAAAGGGGAGAGGTCAAAGTGTTCGATCCTACGGCATTCGAGGCGGCAAGGTCGCGTTACGAGGACGAGCTCCGGCAGGCGGAGAGGCGCCATCTGCTGCGGCTCGCCCGGAACGGTCGGCCCTCAGCACACCGGAGGGCGCTCGTCGTGCTCGCGGACGCGCTCATCTCGCTCGGGGTGCTCATCCGCGAGAGGTGCGAGCCGCCGAAGGCGTATCGGCCGCCGAGCGCCACCTGGCGATAGCCTGGAGTGGTTCTGGTAGTCCGCGTCGCGGGGACCGAGCTACGGTCCCCGCCGCCGTGCCGGGCCGGCGACCCGCCCGCGCCTCACCTGCGCTAAAATGGCGCGGGGATGGGGCCGTACGGCCCGATGCCGCGGTCCCATCGGAAGAGGTACATCCGGTGATTGCTCGAGGTCGGCAGCCTCCGTTGTCGACACGTCTGGAGTAGAGCCCGCTCGAAAATGTCAGTAAACGGTGCGAAATGTCTCCGCGCTGAACATCTATCCTGCCTTCGCGAGGCTTTCGACGCCTCGCAGCTTGGAGTGGTTGTCGTCCGTGAGGACGGCACGGCGGTGCTCGCGAGCAGCGCGTTCGAGCGCATGATCGGCTACACCCCGGCCGAGCTGCTCGCGCTGCCGTTCAGCCGATACAGCCATCCGGACGACGTGCAGCTCAGCCTGGCGGCGCGGCAGAGCGTGTTCGAGGGCGGGGCGCCTCACGTGTCGTTCGAGAAGCGCTACGTTCACAAGAACGGCAGCATCGTGTGGGCGCGGCTGCACGCCTCGCCGCTCGTGCTCGCCGAGGACGAACGGCGCTACCTGCTGATCGTCGTCGAGGACATCACCGCGCGCAAGCGGGTGGCGAGCCGGATGCGCCTGCCCGACAGGCTGCTCGACCTGGTGCCCGCGGCGATAGTCGCCACCGACCTCGAGGAGCGGGTGATCTACTGGAACGCGGCCGCGGAGCGGCTGTACGGCTGGAGCAGGGACGAGGTCACTGGCAGGCATCTCGGCGAGCTCGTCGTGGACCCCTCCGAGCTCCTGCCCACCGAGGAAGTCGTGCGCGCGATACGGGAGGGTGGGGGGCGCGAGGGCGAGTTCGTGGTTCGCCACAGGGACGGCACACGCTTCCCGGTGCGCGTCACTCGCGACTTCCTGTACGGCGAGAATGGCGAGCCAGTGGGCATCGTCGGGGTATCGCTCGACATAACCGCGCACAAGGAGGCGGAGCTCAGGCTCGCGCACCAGGCCCTGCACGATCCCCTCACCAGCCTGCCGAACCGCCTGATGCTGATGGAGAGGCTGAACGAGAGCCTGAGTCGGGGGCGAGTCGGAAGCGTGGCCACGGCCGTCCTGTTCGTGGACCTCAACGGCCTGAAGGCGGTGAACGACGGGCTGCGGCTGGGCCATCGGGCGGGTGACGAGCTGCTGGTCGCGGTCGGCGGCAGGCTCCGAGGCTTCGTCCGGCCGCAGGACACGGTCGCGCGCTATGGGGGCGACGAGTTCGTGCTCGTGCTCGACGGTGTGGAGACGCCGGAGTACGCAGTGCAGGTAGGCAGCAGGATCGTCGAGAAGCTGCTCGAGCCGTTCGACGTAGCGGAGGACTGCGTGCTGATCTCGGCGAGCGTCGGAGTGGCGGTGAGCGCGCCGGGCGCCTCCGCCCAGGACCTCCTGCGGTGCGCCGACGTCGCGATGTACCGCGCGAAGGCGCGCGGAGGAGGCGTCGAGCTGTTCGAGGGGTAGCTCCCATACGCGTAGCTCGGGCACCTGCCCGGCGCGTATCTTCGGCTTGGAGCTAGCTGCTCGCGGCTCCGGCGCTCGCGGTCGGGTCAATGCCTCGGAGCATCATCCCCTGGCCCCTCGAGCGGTGTGCCTCGTTCGTCGGGAAGTCGTCGGGCGCGCGCATCTGTACGAGCAGCGTGGTCCTCGCCTCGTCGCTCGTGTTCACGGCCGAGCCGTGGATCGTGAGGTACGAGAAGATGAGCACGTCGCCCGCCCTCGCCTCCGCGGGCTCCGCCTCCTCTATCGGGTGCTCGTCGAGCGGCAGGTGGTAGCTTCCCTCCGTCAGGTGCTCGACGGGGCCGAGCTTGTGGCTGCCCCTGAGTAGTCGCACACAGCCCTTCTCAAGCGGGGCGTCGTCGAAGTGGATGATCGCGGCGAGCACGGTGTGCTTCTCGTGCGGGAAGAATGGGTAGTCCTGGTGCATCGGGAAGGGAGATCCCTTCTCGGGCGGCTTGATGAACAGCTTGTCGTGATGGAGCTGGACGTTCGGCCCGATCAGGTCCGCCACGGGGTCTACCAGCCTGGGATCGGTCAGCAGGCGCGTGAAGAGCGCGCTGTGGAACTGGACGTTGTGGCAGTGGAGGAGGCGCGTGTCCTCCGCGCCCTTGATCTCGCGCGCGCTACCCCACGTGGCGTCCACGCTCTGTCTGCGCTGCAGCCTGCCGATGAGCTCGTGCGCCTCGCGCCTGAAGAGGTCGGCCTCGTCGCGCGGGAACACCCCCCTGAGCAGGACGTATCCGTCCTCGCGGTACCGATTCACCTCCTCGTCGCTCAGCACCAGTCGGCGTGTGGAAGCGTCCGTCGTCATCTCATCCTCCCTTCCGGACCTCGAGTCCATGCTACACCAGCCCAGGCTTCTGCGCGACTTCAAAGGCCGCACACAGGGCAGCGGCGGTGTGGGTTGGCCACACCGCCGCTGCCGGAGCCCGTGGGTCGGAGGGTCACGACCCGATCGTGTGGGAGGTCTGCTGTACGTCCTGGGGAGTCATGCCCTCCGCGGTCATCGCCTTCTGCGCGAGCATCGGCGCGCTCTGCTCGAGCTGCTGAGCCATCCACTGCTCCTCCTGCAGGTTCTGCTGGAGGAGGTCGGCTATCTGGCCCTGGCCCATGAGCTTTGCGCCCATTATCAGGCTCGTGTAGCTGGAGATCTCGTAGTGCTCCACCTTGTCCGCGCCGCCTCCGATGATACCGTCGCGCAGGGCCGGACTCTGGGCCTGCGCGGCCGTCTTGTTCCCCTCCGCGAGGATCCCGGCCATGCCCTCGCAGGCGACCTGCTGAGGCTGTCGCCCCAGCTTCGTCCACACCTGGTCGAGACGATCTATCTGGTTTCGGGTCTGGTCGAGGTGTTCCCGGAGCAGGTTCTTCAGATTGGGATCGCTCGCCTGGCCTATGAGCTTCTCGAGCGCGTTGACTATCTGGTGCTCCGCGTTGTAGACGTCCCCCAGCTCGTAGCAGAACTTCTCGGTGCTGTTCGTGATCGCCATGTCTCTCTCCTTTTCGTTCGCGCCGGTCCGGCGGCTGCCTACTCGCCGGCAAAGGTGCAAGTCGGGTGCCACGCTCTGGCCTTGACAGTTTGGATGGGGGTGAGGTAGTATCTTTTCGGTGCGCTCCTCTGTGGGGGCGTGCTTTGTTGGGGAGATGCACCTTTACAAGCGATGGGAGACCTTAGAG
>CADDYR010000092.1 GCA_902810765.1 Chloroflexota bacterium | reverse complement strand
CCCTCTACGGCTCCCCCCCGCGTATGGACGGAGCGCTCGTCGTCGGCATCTCCCAGTCCGGACAGTCGCCCGACATCGTCGCCGTCGTCGAGGATGGCAGGAGGCAGGGCAGGCCCACGCTCGCGATCACGAACGACGGCACTTCCCCCCTCGCCGCGGTCGCGGACCACGTGATCGAGCTGCACGCGGGCCAGGAGCGGAGCGTCGCCGCCACCAAGACCTACACAGCGGAACTGGTGGTGATGGCGCTGATGGCGGCCTGCTGGAACGACGACCCCAAGCGGATGGACGAGCTCAGGAGGATGCCCGATGCGGTGAGGCGGGCGCTCGAGGAGGCCCACGAGGTCGCGTCCCGCGCCGACCGCTATCGGTACGTGGAGCAGTGCGTCGTGATAGGCCGCGGCTTCAACTACGCCACCTCGTTCGAGCTCGCGCTCAAGATCAAGGAGCTCACGTACGTCAACGCGATCGCGTACTCCTCTGCGGACTTCCGGCACGGCCCCATCGCCACTGTGGACGAGGGGATGCCGGTAGTGCTCGTCATGCCGGGGGGCAGGGCGTTCGACGACATGCTCGAGCTCGCGGACGACCTGAAGGAGCTCGGGGCGGAGCTGCTCGTGATCTCGGACGAGGAGCGGGCGCTGGAGCTCGCGACCACCAGGATGCCGATACCCTCATCAGTGCCCGAGTGGCTCAGCCCGATCACCGCGATCCTGCCCGGGCAGGTGCTCGCCCTGAACCTCGCGCTCGCCAAGGGGCTCGACCCGGACGTGCCGAGAGGGCTCCGCAAGGTCACGAGGACGCTGTAGGGAGGACCGAGGACTGCTGTGAGCGCAGGAGTCTGCGTGGAGCAAAAAGTGTGGCTACGCCTGATCAACGCCGTATCGCAAGCGGATCATCTCAATGGCGTAGTTGGCGGCGTCGCTCACCCTCAGCCTGGATGCGGTTACACCTGTGTCGCTCCGTCTCAGCACCTCGAGAGCCGGCAGGACCGAAGGGTCGCCTATCAGAGATAGCGAGCTCGCCGCGGATTGGCGTACCGCGCTGTCTTCGTCGTGCAGCGCTTCAAGGAGCGGTTTCATGCCCCGGGGATCCATCAACTGCCCTAGTGCAGAAGCAGCAGCACTCCTCACGCGGATGTCTGGATCGTGGAGCGCTGACGCTAGTGCCTCGATCGGTGGCTGCCTGCGGAAGTGCCCGAGCGTTTGTGCAGCCCAGCGACGGAGCTCGGGATCCTCATCATGAAGGAGCTCGAGTACCTGCGGGATCGCCGACTTGCCGAAAGCGAGGAACGCCTGGCTAATGGCATAGCGCATATGATCGCCGCTTGTCCTGAGCATGGATACGAGGGGTTCGATCGCACGCCGGGACTTGAGCTCACCCAACGACCGGGCCGCCTGCTCGCTGACTCGCCAATCCTCCTCCTCGTCTATTAGCACAGTGATGAGGGGCTCGACCGCCCGCCGGTCGCGGAGTTTCCCAAGCGCTCCCGCCGCATGCATGCGCACCAATGCGTCCGAGTCGCCGAGTGCCTCCACCAACGGTTCTACTGCCCGCCTATCCCGAAGCCAGCCTAGCGAAGCTGCAGCTTGCCTGCGTACTTCACGCGAACCGTCACCGAGTGCCAGGATGAGAGGCTCGACGGCTGACTTGTCCTTGAGCGGCCCGAGCGTATACGCTGCCAGCTCGCGAACTATAGCCTTCGGATCGCTCAGGGCCTCCAGCAGGGGTGTGACCGCTGCCCTGCCAAGCTTGGAAAGTGCGTTCCCCGCGTCGTATAGCTCCGGCCCCTCACCACGTGCGACTCGGTGCAGGATTAGCTCAGCACGTCTCTCGACGACATTCTCGCTAGGCGCCTGTAGTCCCGGCTCGACTAACACTCCCTCGCCTCGCAGAACGAACCGCACCCGGTGAACCTCTCCGGATCGCCGTCGGTCCACGTATACATCCACGGTAGTTGCTCCTGCCGGCCACTCGATCAGGTCGGTGTCGCCGTCTATACAGTTGCCTACCACGAGTCCCGCCGTACCCACGACAATCTCGCCCGAGCCGACCAGCGCGCCTCTTGGGATGCCCTCGCCTGCGTATACGACGACCTCTATCTTCTCATCGGTGTCCTGGACTCCCACCGCGACGCCGGAGGGTGAGAAGACCGTATCCTCTTCTCCTGTAGTCCACTGTGGATAGTCGCGAACTTGGGCATCGAGCATTGCCACCTGGCTGTAACTGACGGCAAATCGTCGCCGGTAGATCTCTCGCGGACGCTGGCGGCTCATAGCGCTAGGTGCTCCTGCACTGCAACCCGCTCCCTCCACCTTGCGTGGGGTGCGCCCTCACACCCTTGGGACCTTGAGTCGGGGCAAGGTGTAGCGGTGGGTTGGAACCCGATGCCGGCGGGTGCTGTCGCCCTTAGGATGCCCTCCTCATCGGCCGAAGTCTCTCCTCCCAACCGCCCATGGCGTATGCCACCTCGCCGCGACAGATGGTCGCTTGAAGCCGGAGCTCCTCGTCGAACACCGCGAGGTCCGCGTCGTAGCCGGGCGCGAGCAGGCCCTTGTGGTCCGCAACGCCCGCGGACTCCGCCGGATTGAGCGAAAGAGTGCGCACGGCGTCCGTCAGCGGTATCCCCGCCATCTCCCGCACGTTGCGCAGCGCCTGGTCCATCGTGAGCACGCTGCCGGTGATCGTCCCGTCCTCGAGCCGGGCGACGCCGTCCACCACACGGGCGGGCCTGCCGTTGAACGTGAACACCGCGTCCGGCACGCCCGCTGCCGAGAGGGCGTCGGTGACCCCGATCACTCGCTCCGCCCCGAGCGCCCGAATCAGCGCCTTCATCGCCGCCGGATGCACGTGCACGCCGTCCAGGATGAGCTCGCCGCGTACCCCGGGCGACTCGACGATCGCGCCTATTGGCCCCGGAGCGCGGTGGAGCATCGGCCGCATCGCGTTGAAGCAGTGGGTGGCGTGCGCGACGCCCAGCGAGATCGCCTCCAGTGCCTGCTCGTACGTCGCGTCGGTGTGACCCATACTCACCGTCACGCCCACGTCCTTCAGCCTGCGGATCATCTCCGGCGCGCCCGGCAGCTCCGGCGCGACCGTCACGAGCCTCAGCTTCCCATCGGCGAGCTCGAGGATGCGCTCCGTCTCGGCCGGGTCCGGGAGCCTCAGCCAGCTCGGGTCGTGGGCGCCCCGGCGCTCGACATTTATGTAAGGTCCCTCCATGTGAATGCCCACCGGCTGAGCACCCTCCCGATGGCTCCTGACCGCCTCGGCCGCCGTCTCGAGCTGTCTCTCGGGTATACCGCCCGGGATGCCCACCACCGCCGTGAGGAAGGACGTGACGCCGGTCGTGGGCGCCCAGCGTGCGTAGGCCAGAATCTCCCCGGGGTCCGTAGTCTGGAGATCGTGCCCGCCCCCGCCGTGCGTGTGCACGTCTATGAGCCCCGGCGTGACTATCGAGCCGCGGGCATCCAGCTCGACGCCGGGAGCCTCCACGGGCGGCCCGACCGTGACGATCCTGCCGTCCTCTACCGTGATGGCCGAGTCGTGGCGCTCGCCCGTCGCATCTACCAGCCGGGCGCCGAGCAGCGTGTAGCGCATCCCGTCCTCCGCTGTGAGTGGTCAAGTGCTATGCTAACACAAGCCGATGCCCTGACTGACCCCCTCGCCCCGATCTGGTGTATGCTACTTGCGCCGGGCAGGGTCATCCTGAGCGGGACGGCGATCTCGAAGTGAGGGCCACAGAATCAATATCGGAAGGCGGGCGAGGAGTGACGGCATCACGTGTGGCGGAAGCGGCGACAGAGCTTCGGGGGGAGGTCGCCGCGGCGATGGATCGGGCGATGGAGGAGGGGGTGTTCCCGGGCGGGGTCGTCGTGATCCGCCATCGGGGCGAGGTCGTGCTCGAGGAGGCGTTCGGCTACTCCCACCTGTACGACACCCGGGACGCGCGTACTCCCTACCCCACGAGGGCGACGACCGACACGATCTACGACCTGGCCTCGCTCACCAAGCTGTTTACCGCGACGTGCGTGATGCAGCTCGTCGAGGAGGGCAGGCTCGAGCTCGACGCGCCGGTCGCGAGCTACCTGCCCGAGTTCGCGGAGCACGGCAAGGCCGATCGCACGATACGCCAGCTCCTGACGCACGTCGCTGGCCTGCCGCCCTTCGAGCACCTGTGGGAGCTCGAGCCCACCCCGGAGGCGCGCGTCAGGCACACCCTCGCCGTGAGGCCACAGGCTCCGGCTAACACCGAGTACGTATATAGCGACGTGGGGCTCATCACTTTGGGCCACCTCGTGGGACTGCTCGACGGGGGGCTAGACCGCTCCGTCCGGGAGCGGGTCGCGCGTTCCCTCGGGCTGCGAGACCTCGGGTACTGCCCGCCTGAAGAGCTCAGGTCGCGGATCGCGCCGACGGAGGACGAGAGCTACGCGGGGCGGGGGATGGTGTGGGGGCAGGTGCACGACGAGAACGCGTGGTCGCTGGGCGGCGTGGCGGGACACGCCGGGCTCTTCGGCACGGCGCGGGAGGTCTCGGCGCTCGGGCAGCTCTACCTGAACCGCGGGGAGTATGAGGGGGCGCGCCTGCTACGTCCGGAGACCGTCGAGGAGATGACGCGCAACCAGATACCGGGGCTCGGCAGTCGCGGGCTCGGTTGGCAGCTCGACGCGGAGTTCTACATGGGCGAGCTGGCCTCGGACAGGACCTACGGGCACACCGGCTTCACCGGGACCTCGCTCGTCGTGGACCCTCGCCGCGAGCTCGTGGTCACGCTCCTCACGAACCGGGTTCACCCCACGCGCCACGGCCCGGACACCGGCCCCGCGAGGCGCGCGGTGGCCAACGCGGCCCGCGAGTACGCCGACTCCGTGACCTCCTGAGGGAACCGTCGCACCGGCCGTCTATGCGTCCACCCACCGTTGACACCTCCGCGGTGCGGTGCTAGCATTCGGTCGTACTGGTACGGTCCGGTACAATCCAAACTGATGACATGAGGGTGCGACGGGTTGAACTCGCTCGACGGAGCCAGGATCGAGAAGGACAGTTCGGTGCCGATCTACGCCCAGGTAGAGAGGCTGATCCTGGACCTGATCGGCCGGGGCACGTTCTCGCCCGGGAGACGCTTGCCGTCCGAGCGCGAGCTCGCCGACCGACTGGGCATCAGCAGGATGACGGTTCGGACGGCCATCTCGAACCTGGTCGCCGACGAGTTCCTGTACAGCGTCTCGGGCAAGGGCACGTTCGTCTCGAACCCCAAGCTGCGGCAGGACCTCCTCGTCCTCACCAGCTTCACGGAGGACATGCGCCGGAGGGGGATGCGGCCGGGAGCGCGCCTGCTCGACCTCCGCGTCGTGCGGAAGACCCCGCCGAAGGTGTACGAGTCCCTGCGCCTCCCCGAGGACAGCGCGCTGATCCGCGTCCACAGGCTGCGCCTCGCCGACGGCGAGCCGATGTGCATCGAGACCAGCCACCTGCCTCACCCCGAGTTCCCGTGGCTGTTGCACGAGGACTTGGAATCCGGGTCGCTGTACCAGATCCTGGAGAGCCGTGGTGTGGACCTCAGGAGGGCTGAGCAGCGCCTCGAGGCCGGCGTGGCCAGGGGCCGCGAAGCCAAGCTGCTCACGATCCCGCCCGGCGCTCCGGTCCTGCACATCGAGCGGGTCACCTACACCGACGGCAACAGACCGATCGAGTACGTCAGGTCCATCTATCGCGGAGACCGCTACCAGTTCAGCATGGTGCTGATGCAGCACCGGTCTAGGAAGGGGGATGCCGATGTCCTGGGAAATCAGCGAGCGTAAGCTCACGAGAAGAGAGCTCATCCGCCGAGCGGGCGTGCTCGCGGGCGGCGTGTCGTTGTCCGGCCTCCTCGCCGCCTGTGGTGGCGGGACGGGCGGAGGCTCGTCGTACACCAAGCCCTCCGGTACGAAGCATACCGGCAAAGCGGCACCTGGCAAGAAGCCCACTCCGCAGACCTCGATCCTCGGGGCGAAGTCCAGCTCGGTAAAGTTGACGGTGCTCACACACTGGGCGGGGCAGGAGTACGTCAAGGCGCTGACACAGCTGTTCGACGCCTGCGGCAAGAAGCTGAACGTGCAGATCGTGAGCCAGACGGTGCCGTTCGACCAGCTCCTGGTCCGCATAACCACCGGCCAGCTGGGCGGAGTGACGCCCGATATCTACCACATCTACAACCTCTGGCTGCCGGACCTCACCACGAGCGGCGTGATCGCGGCTCCGCCATCCAGCGTGGTCTCGGACATCAAGAGCGCTTACGGCAAGTCGACTGTGGACGCGGTGAGCTACAACGGCAAGGTGTGGGGCTACGCGACCGAGCTGGATCTGTACCAGCTCCAGTACAACAGGAAGCTGCTCGAGCAGGCGGGGGTCAAGAACCCACCGGTCACGTGGGACGAGCTCAAGGCGACGGCGAAGAAGCTCACGAAGAAGAACGCGAAGGGCAAGGTCACGCAGGCTGGCTTCCAGCTCATCCGGGGCTGGGACTCAGGCGTCGTCCACCCCTTCACCTGCCTGCTCTGGTCCAATGGCGGCCAGTACGTGTCACAGGACAACAAGAAGGCCCTGTTCAACCAGCAGCCGGGCGTCGAGACCCTCGACCTGCAGATGGACATGATAGGCGACGGGTCCGGGTTCATCTCCGACCCGAACAACTTCACGTCCGACTTCACCTCGGGCAGGGTCGCGATGACGATCATGGCGAACTGGTGGGGGCCGAACCTGAAGGCTGGGCTGCCGGGCGGGCTGGGCGATGCGGGCGTCGCCCCGATCCCGTACACCCCGGGCAACACCTCGACGGCTCTCCAGTACAACTGGTTGTGGTCGGTGAGCCAGAACACGCAGCACGCGAAGGAGGCTTGGGATCTCCTCCAGTGCATGAACAGCCCGGAGTCGAAGGGCAAGCTCTCGCCGATGGGCACGTTCCTCACCACAGCGCTGAATGCGATTCCGTCGCGCGAGTCCGACCAGGCGTACGTCATGGGCCACCCGGGCCCGCTCGTGGCTTACCTCAAGCCGTTTATCGCCGCGCTGAAGCACAGCCGAACGGAGCCGATAGTGCCGGGGGATCAGGAGATCAAGACCGATCTGCAGAAGCAGATCGAGGCGGCGTGGTACAAGCAGAAGTCGCCGAAGGCCGCGCTGGACGCCGCGGCGTCACAGGCGGACCAGATACTCTCGCAGAAGAGCTCGTAGCCCGGACCGGGCAGGAGGGATGGTAGGGCCATGAGCTATTCCGTCGCGCGCGGCAAGCTCGCGGAGGGGGTCCTGGAAAGGATTCCCGTCCGACGTCGCCACGCCCTGGCGGGCTACATGTTCATCGCCCCCGCGCTCGTGTTCCTGTTCGTGTTCGCTCTGCTTCCGTTCCTGTTCACGATCTACGTGAGCCTCCACGACTGGAACATGCTCACCCCGATCCCGACCATGCCGTTCGTCGGGCTCAGCAATTACACGTACCTGATAACCCAGGACCCGCTGTTCTGGCAGACGTTCGTCAACACGGTGGAGTTCGCCCTGGGGGACGTCGTGATCTCGACCAGCCTCGGGCTTGCGGTGGCGCTGCTGCTCAACACGCGGGTGCGCCTTCGAGGGCTGTGGAGGGCCGTGTACTTCATGCCCTACGTCACCTCCTCCATCGCGATCTCGATCGTGTGGGCGAACATCTACAACCCGAGCTACGGGCTGCTGGACGGGGTCTTCCAGCTGCTGAACCTGCCCTCGCAGCCGTTCCTCTCCAGCCCGGGGCAAGCCCTGATCAGCGTCATCATCGTGTCCGTCTGGCACGGGCTCGGCTACTACATGGTCATCTTCCTCGCGGGCCTGCAGAACATACCTGCCGAGCTGTACGAGGCCGCGAAGGTGGACGGAGCGGGCGCGTGGCACCGGTTCCGGTTCGTCACCGTGCCAGGGCTTAGGCCGACGCTGCTCTTCGTCGTGGTCGTCAGCACCCTGTCCTCGCTCCAGGTCTTCGACCTGACGTACGTGCTGACGAACGGCGGGCCTGTGAACGCGACGAACACGCTCGTGCTGTACATGTACAACACCGCGTTCAACTTCCTGAAGATGGGCCGGGCCACCGCGATGGCCGTCCTGCTGTTCATCGTCATATTCGGCATGACCCTGGTGCAGCTCAGATTGTTGAGGGAGAGGGAATGAGCGCTCGAAGCGTCCACCTCCAGAGAGCATCGGTCTCGCTACTCAAGTACGCAGTGCTCGTGGCGGGGGGCCTCGTGATGCTCGCGCCCTTCATATGGATGGTAAGCTCATCGCTGATGATGCCCCGGGAGATCCTGGCGAGGCCGCTCGTATGGTTCCCGGAGGACCCGCGCTTCTCGAACTACGCGGCGCTGTCGCACGCCGTCTCGTTCGGGCGCATGTACCTGAACAGCCTGATCGTGACGGTCGCGACCACGCTCGGCATCCTGCTCAGCAGCTCGCTCGCCGGGTTCGGCTTCTCGAAGTTCCGCTTCCCGGGGCGGGACGTGCTCTTCGTGATGGTGCTCGCCACGATGATGATCCCGTTCTTCGTCGTGCTGATCCCCGTGTTCTACATCGTCCACCTGCTCGGCTGGGTGAACAGCTACCTCGGGCTGATCGTGCCGAACCTCGTGACCGCCTTCGGCATCTTCCTCGCCCGCCAATACATGCTCGGCATCCCGGACGAGCTGCTCGACGCCGCGCGCATAGACGGCGCCTCCGAGCTGGGCATCTACTGGCGGATCATGGTCCCGCTGAGTGGCCCGGTGCTCAGCGCCCTGGCGATCCTCGCGTTCGTGTACCAGTGGAACAACTTCCTGTGGCCGCTGGTGGTCATACGCTCCGACAGCCTGGCCACCGTTCCCATCGGGCTGAACAGCCTCCGGATATACGCCAGCAGCCCCGACGTGGTGAACCTGCAGATGGCCGGGGCCACGCTCGCGATCATCCCCGTGATCGCCGTCTTCCTGCTGCTGCAGCGCTACTTCGTGCAGGGCATCGCCATGACCGGACTGAAAGGATAACCCTTATGACCGCATCCCAATCCGCGAGCAGGGTAACCGTGAGGCCGTACGCGCCCACGGACGAGGCGGCGGTGGTGGCCGTATGGAATGCGGCCCTGTACCGCGACCCAATCGGCGTCACGACCTGGCGCTCGAAGGTGCTGCTCGACCCCAACTTCGACCCCGAGGGCTGCCTGGTCGCGGTCTCGGACGGCGAGGTGAGGGGCTTCCTGCTCTCGCTCGTCCGCCGCGTGCCGTTCTTCAATGACGGCCTCGAGCCCGAACGCGCGTGGATCACGGCGTTCGGCGTGCACCCCGAATGGCAGGGCAGGGGCCTGGGCTCGGCGCTGCTCGACCGCGCGCTCGAGCGGCTGCGCTCGCTCGGTCGCGAGAGCGTCTCGATCTCCCCCTACGTGCCCAACTACTTCACCCCGGGCGTGGACGTGGAGTACCCTGAGGGGGTCGAGTTCCTCACCGGGCGCGGGTTCGAGGTAATCGAGCGCCCGCTGAGCATGCGTGCCGAGCTCACGGGATTTCGGACCCCGCCCCACGTGCTCGAGGCCCGCGAGCGGCTGGAGCGGGAGGAGGGGATCGAGTTCAGGAGCGCGGGCCCGGCGGACATAGTCCCCGTGCTCGGCTTCCTCGAGCGCCACTTCACGTGGGACTGGCACCGCGAGGCCAGCGGGGTGTTCGGCGACCTGTTCGCGGGCGACCCGCGCCAGGTGAGCCTGATCGTGGCGGTGAGGGGCGGCGAGGTGCTGGGGTACGCGCAGCACCGTGCCGAGCGCTTCGGCCCGTTCGGAGTCGCCGCCGGGCTGCGCAGCCGCGGCATCGGGCGGGTGCTACTCGCGATGACCCTCGAGGAGATGCTCAGGAAGGGCTACCACGCGGCCTGGTTCCTGTGGACTGGGGACTACGCCTCGAAGCTGTACGCGCAGTGCGGGTTCCACGAGGTACGCCGCTTCGCGGTTCTCAGGAAGGGTCTGTGAGCGCGATGCGAGTTGAGCAGGTGCTCGAGACGTGCCTGTACGTGGACGACCTGCGGGCTGCGGAGGAGTTCTACTCGCGGGTGCTGGGTCTGGAGCTGTACTCGAGGGTGGAGGGCAGGCACGTGTTCTTTCGCTGCGGCGACGGCGTCTTCCTCCTGTTCGATCCCGCCGAGACCGAGCGGCCGGGCGGGCAGGTTCCCACGCACGGCGCGAGAGGACCGGGGCACGTGGCCTTCCGGATGGAAGACGACGAGCTCGACGCGTGGCGTGAGCAGCTCGTCAGCAGGGGCGTCGAGATCGAGGCGGAGGTCGCCTGGCCGTCGGGCGGGCGCTCGCTGTACTTCCGCGACCCGTCCGGGAACAGCGTCGACCTGACCACGCCGCTCACCTGGGGTCTGCCGGGGAGTAGTACTGGATCGCAGAAGGGAGAGATCGTTGGATTCTGACAGGTGCATCATGGTGGTCGGCGGCCACGCCGCCGACGCAGAGATAATGGGCGGGGCCGCGGTGCTCAAGCACGTCCGGGCCGGCTGGCGGGCGGTGCTGGTGCACGCCACCCTCGGAGAGAAGGGACATCCAAAGCTCTCCGCCGAGGAGTACGCGGCGATCAAGGAGAAGGAGGCGCGCCGCGCGGCGGAGATACTCGGGGCGGAGTGCCTGATGCTGCCGTACAGGGACGGCGAGCTGCCCGTGAGCGAGGACGCTCAGTGGGATATCGCCGACGCGATCCGGCAGTACCGCCCGACCGTCATCCTCACCCACTGGAAGGGCAGCTTCCACCGCGACCACGCGAACACCCACACGAACGTGCTCGCCTCCCTCTTCTTTGCCGGGCTCAGGGCTTTTCAGCGGCAGCACCCGGCCCACCACCCGTCCGCCGTGTACTTCGCCGAGAACTGGGAGGACATGGAGGGCTTCCGGCCCGAGCTGTACCTCGACGTCTCGGACGTGTTCGACCGCTACCTTGAGGCCATCCACGCCTACAGCCTCTTTCGAGGCGAGGTCGTGAGCTTCCGGTACGAGCAGTGGTACGAGGGCGCGAGCCGGATGCGCGGGGCCGAGGCGGGATTCGACCGCGCCGTGGCCCTGATGAGGCCCGAGAGCTACTACGGCGTCCGCAAGCCCGTGGAGCTGCTCGGCGAATGAGCAGGACCCATGTAGAGCCCGGGCTGGACGTACTGCTCGCCGAGGGACATCCCCGCATCACTGGCGGGCGCGTCGGACTGGTCTGCAACCACACCTCCGTGAGCCGGAGCCTGGACGGGGCGGCGAACCTCCTCTACGCCTCCGGCAGGGTCGATCTCGTCGCGCTGTTCGGCCCCGAGCACGGGGTCAGGGGGCAGGCACAGGCCGGGATCACGCTCGGAGACGCGACCGACGAGGTCACCGGCCTTCCGGCATACAGCCTGTACGGCGAGCGCCGTGCGCCGACTCCGGAGATGCTCGCCGGGCTCGACGCGCTCCTCTTCGACTTGCAGGACGTGGGAGTGAGGTACGCGACGTACCTCTCCACGATGTATCACTGCCAGAGGGCCGCGGCGGAAGCAGGGCTGGACTTCGTGGTGCTCGACCGGCCGAACCCGCTGCGAGGCGACCGCGTCGAGGGGAGGGTGCTCGATCCCGCGTTCGCGTCCTTCGTAGGCGTCCACCCGATCCCGATCCGGCACGGAATGACCGCGGGCGAGCTGGCCGGGCTGTTCGCCTCCCGCGAGGGCTGGCCGGAGCCTCTGGTCGTGGGGGCACGAGGCTGGCGGCGCGACCTGTGGTACGACGAGACCGACCTGCCGTGGGTGCTCCCCTCGCCCAACCTGCCCACCCTCGACTCGGTCGCGCTCTATCCCGGCACCTGCCTCGTGGAGGGCACGAACCTCTCGGAGGGGCGGGGCACGACGCGGCCGTTCGAGCTTGTCGGAGCGCCCTGGGTCCGGCCCTCCGAGCTTGCACTCGAGCTCAGGAGGCGAGGGCTCGAGGGGATCGCCTTTCGCCCCACGTACTTCACTCCCACCTTCTCGAAGCACGCGGGAGAGTCGTGCGGCGGCGTGCAGGTGCACGTGACGGACCGGAACATCCTGCGCCCTGCCGAGCTGGGCATCCACCTCCTGCACGCGCTCCTGACGCTCTACCCGGAGCGATTCCAATGGCTCGGCGGTGGGGACGGCCGGTACTTCGTGGACTGGCTGCTCGGCTCGGACGCCCCGCGCCTCGCGCTCGAAGCTGGCGCCCAGCCGCGGGAGGTGATGGCGGACTGGGAGCGCCAGGCGAGCGAGTTCGTCCGGGCGAGACAGCCCTTCCTCCTGTATGAGTGAGCCCGTGCCGGACCGAGATGAGAACGCACTGCGGGTCGTGGGACTCATGTCCGGCACGTCCGTGGACGCGGTGGACGTCGCGGTGTGCGACTTCGAGCCGGACCCGGAGACGGGTCAGTGCGCGCTCGCGCTGCGGCTCGTCGGCTACTCCGAGCGGCCCTTCCCCGAGGGACTGCGCGAGCGCGTCCTGAGCGTTCTGCACGACCGGCGGGCGTCCCTCGCGGACCTCACGGAGCTCGACTTCCTGCTCGGGGACGCGTTCGCCGGAGCCACCGGGGCCACTCTCGCAGAGCTGGGTATACCTCCCGGCTCGCTCGACCTGATCGCGTCCCACGGGCAGACGATCTACCATCTAGTGGAGCCTGGGCGTCTCCGCTCGACGCTCCAGATGGGCGAGCCGAGCGTCATCGCCGAGAGGTCGGGCCTCACGGTCGTGTCCGACTTCCGCACTGCGGACGTGGCCGCCGGAGGGCAGGGCGCGCCGCTCACCTCGTTCTTCGACCTGCTCTTCTTCGCCGACCCGAGCAGGACGCGCGCGCTGCAGAACCTCGGCGGCATCGGCAACGTCACCTTCGTTCCGGCGGGAGGGGCGCTCGAGGAGGCGCGGGCGTTCGACACGGGGCCCGGCAACGCGCTGATAGACTACGCGGTCCAGCGGCTGACCGGCGGCGCGATGAGCTACGACCGGGACGGCGCGATGGCCCTGTCCGGAATGGTGAGCACACAGCTCCTCGAGGAAGTCCTCTCGCACCCATACTTCCAAGAGCCTCCACCCAAGACCACGGGCCGCGAGCTGTTCGGGGCGGCGTTCGCCGAGCGGATGCTGGGGCGGGCCCGGGAGCTGGGTCTTTCCCGGGAGGACACGCTAGCCACGATCACGGCGGTCACGAGCGAGAGCATCCTCAGAGCCTACCGCGACTTCGGGCCGGAGCGAATAGACGAGGTGGTGCTGAGCGGGGGCGGGGCACGCAACCGGGCTATAGTCGAGGCGCTCCGACGCGGCCTGGGCGCACGTGTTATCATGCACGACGAGTTCGGGCTGCCCGCCGGTGCGAAGGAGGCGGTCGCTTTCGCGCTGCTCGGACACGAGGCGATCCACGGAAGGCCCGCGAACGTGCCCTCGTGCACCGGGGCCGAGCGCCCCGTCATCCTGGGGAAGATCACCCCCGGCAGGAACTACCGCACCCTCCTGCGACGCGTTCTCGGCGGCGCAGAACGTGGAAAGGAGAGCGACCCCTGGCAGAGAACGCGAAGCCTTCGCTTGGCTCGCTGACGACGGAGCAGCCGAATCCCGCCACTGTAGACATAGACCGCATGAGCGCCCTTGAGATCGTGACCGTGATGAACGAGGAGGACGCGAAGGTGGCCGGGGCGGTCCGCACTCAGCTCCCCGAGATCGCGCGGGCGGTCGAGGAGATAGCGGAGCGGCTGCGCGAGGGCGGGCGGCTGATCTACGTGGGGGCGGGCACCTCCGGCCGGCTGGGCGTGCTCGACGCCTCCGAGTGCCCGCCGACCTTCAGCACGCCCCCCGACATGGT
>CADDYR010000091.1 GCA_902810765.1 Chloroflexota bacterium | reverse complement strand
TGCTGCGCCTGCTCGGGAGCCCGCGAGCCTGGTCGCGCTACTCGGTGCGCGGGCGCGAGCGCGTGCTGGCCTGCTATCATTGGAGTCGAACCGCTGAGGCGTACGCCCGGCTCGCGCGTGAGGCACTGGCGGGCGAGAGGGCGGGGGGAGGTGCGCTGCCCCTGCCCGGCTTCATTCTGGGACACGTCGCTGCGCTGCCGCGCCTCGGCAGTTGGGAGGGGCCGGATGAAACCGTCCCTCCAGCCGGCACCGTCGTCGAGGTGCACGAATCGCCCTGAGGTAACATCGCCCACGGCGACGCATTGTACTCTCCAGACGCTTCCACGAACCCACGGGAGGTATGTGTTGCGCAAGAGTGCTCACGGCGCCCTGGCGCTGATCTTGGCACTATCCATCCTGCTGGCGGCCTGCGGCGGCTCGCTTGGGAACGCTCGGGGCGGCAAGCCCCGGGAGACCGCCGCGGCGTCGCTCCCAGGCCCCACAGTCCGGCCCTCGGCGGACCCCACTCGGGGCGCCGCTCCCACCGCGGGCCGGGAGACTCCAGGCGTCGAGCCCTCGGCCACGGCCGCACCTCGCCGAACAAGCACGGCCGTGCAGGGAGATGACCCCATAGCGCCCACGCCCGCGGAGGCCCGTCCCACAGCCACCCCGACGTCCGAGCCTCCAACGGCCACGCCGACTTCCGAGCCGCCCACTCCGACCCCGACGAGGGCCAGGCCCAAGGCGACCCCGACGCGGGTCCCGCCGATGCCCACGCCGAGCCGGGCACGATCCTGGCTCCACAACACCGTCCTGCTCGGGATGTACGGCCGAGGCTGGGGCATAGCGCCGATCCTCGGAAGGCTCGGCATGTTCGACAGCGTCGGCGACATGGCCCGCGACGTCGACCGCTACGAGGCGAGGATGCGTCCCTGGGTAGGGGGGAAGAGGATCGTTCCCGAGATACATCTGATCTACGCGATGGCTACTCCGTGCGGCGGGGGAGGCGACTGCCTGTCCTACCTCGACGACACCGGTCAGGACATCGTGCACGACTACATCCTGCCGGCCCAGCGCCGGGGCTGGCTCGTGTTCCTCGACACGCAGCTCGGGCGCTCGGACCCCGTGACTCAGGTGAAGCGGATGATCGCGAAGGGCTACCTGAAGTACGACAACGTCGAGGTAGCGATAGATCCAGAGTTCCACGTGGTGGAGCCCGGACAGACCCGCCCCGGCATCCCGATCGGCACCGTCGAGGCGAGCCAGGTGAACGCCGTGCAGAAGCTCCTCGACGACTACGTGCGCAGAGAGCACCTGCCGCACCGCAAGGTCGTGATCGTGCACCAGTTCGGCGACGCGAACGTGAACGACGGAGCGCCGTTCATGATCCAGCACAAGAAGTCGGTCCGCACCTACCCGAATGTAGACCTGGTGATCGTGGCCGACGGGTTCGGCCCTCCCTACAGCAAGGTGTTCAAGTACGATCGGATGACCGACCCGAAGGTGTATCCCAGGATCAGGTATCGCGGGATCAAGCTGTTCCCGCCGGGGCCGTACATCCTGCCGGACCACACCGATCAGCCGATGCTCACGATGAAGCAGGTGTTCGGCTTTGCGGTCGTGCCGGGAGGCATCCGGGTCCAGCACCCGCCTGACGTGGTGATCATCACCTGATCGCCCTTGCTACGGGATGGTATACTTGCAGGTATGGAGAGATTCGAGGTCTAGGAGGCCGTGATGATAACGCTCACCGCAAGTGCTGCGACCAAGGTGAAGGAGCTCGCCGAGCGCGAGGGCATGCCCGAGGCGGCGCTGAGGCTGTACGTCGCGGGAGGTGGGTGCTCCGGGCTGAACTACGGCATGGCATTCGAGGAGAGCGCCGAGGACGACGACCAGGTGGTCGAGCTGCACGGCGTGAGGGTGCTCGTGGACAGCTACAGTGCCCCGTACGTTCAGGGCGCCGAGATAGACTACGTGGACGGGCTGATGGGCTCCGGATTCACCATCCACAACCCGAACGCGGTGAGTACCTGCGCCTGCGGCCACTCGTTCGACACCGGCGCGAACCGCGCGACGGCGCGAAGCTGCCACTAAGCCTCCGCACCGTATACCTAGCTCTTAGGAGGGGACGGGGCCGACCCCGTCCCTTTCTGTGCGTCAGTTGCGCGAGACGTGGTTCGGACCCCTCACCGGCCTCGTCGGGCCGACGGTTCGAAGGAGCGAGATCTCCTGCCTGAGGTGCTCGACCAGCCCGCACAGCCTCTCGTACACCGGATCGCTCTCCAGCAGGCGCTGCTTCTTCGTGAGCTCCACGTCCAGGATCCCGGCTACGTTCGACAGCGCCACCGGGTCCGTCGGCAGCTCGGGCGGCCGGCGCTCCTTGCCCTCGAGGAGCAGCCAGTACTGCGAGAGGAGGGCGCGCACCTCCTCCGCCTTCTCCCTCAGCGCCTCCACGGGCTCCCGCGGTCCTGGCAGGACCTCTATGTGGGCGCGCATGTACGGCAGTTCGGTGTTCGTGCCCAGGATGCGGAAGCGCTCCTGCCCCACCGTGAGCAGGTCCATCCGTCCGTCCTCGTACCGCGACACCTTGAGTATGCGCGCGATCGTGCCGATCCGGTGCACGACCGCCGGACCGCCGACCTCCCTGCCCTCCTCGATCAGCACGACTCCGAACCGGGGGTCCTGTGCGAGGCAGCGCTTGACCATCACCCGATAGCGCTCCTCGAACACGTGCAGGGGCAGCAGCATTCCCGGAAAGAGGACGGTCTGCAACGGGAACAGCGGAAAGTTGTCCAGCGCCATCTCGGTCATCCTCCCCGCGGCAGTAGGCAGCGCGACACGGGCCGCCTGGTGCGCCGTGCGCGGCCGGAGCGCTGAACAGGTGATCCCGGAGCATCGGTTGCGGAGGGCATTCCCCGATCCCTGCGCGCGGCGCTGATGCAGTCCTCTTGGGCACATGCTACCCCTGCGGGGAGCTTTCTGCAAACGGCGGGGCAGTTGGTGTAACCTTGACTTGGGAACGTAAGTGCGGGAGGCGCTGGTATGAGAGAGTTGATCCCCACGATAGATTCGTGGCTCGATGCCGGGGAGCGGGTCGCGCTCGCGACGGTCGTGTCGACCTGGGGCTCCACGCCGCGGCCGATGGGCTCACACATGATCGTCAGCTCGGACGGCCGAATGGCGGGCTCGGTCAGCGGTGGATGCGTGGAGGGCGCGGTCGTCGAGGCGGCGCTGGAGGTGCTGTCGGAGGGCCGGCCGAGGATGCTCGAGTTCGGCGTCGCGGACGAGCTCGCCTGGAACGTCGGGCTGGCCTGCGGCGGGAACATCAGGGTGTGGGTCGAGGAGCTTCCGGGCGGCGGACTGTATAGAGAGCTCAGGGAGAGGCTGCTGAGCGGAAGCTCCGCGGTCGTCTCGACGGCGATCGAGGGGCCGCGGACGGGCGAGAAGAGGCTGCTGAGCGAGCAGGACGAGCTGTCGAGGGCGGCGCTCGAGCGCGGGCGCCCGGCCGTCGAGGAGGTGGGCGAGGACAAGGTCTTCGTGCAGCCGTACCTGCCCCCGAGCCGCCTCGTGATCGTGGGCGCGGTGCACACGGCGATACCGCTCGTGTCGCTTGCCCACGTGCTCGACTACCGAGTGACCGTCGTGGACGCCCGCTCCGCGTTCGCGACGAAGGAGCGGTTCCCCGACGCGGACGAGCTAATCGTGAGCTGGCCGGACGAGGCGCTCGACAGGCTTCGGCCCGACCGGAGCACCGCGGTCGTGGTGCTCACGCACGATCCGAAGTTCGACGAGCCCGCGCTGGACGCGGCCCTCCGCTCGGATGCTGGGTACATCGGGGCGATCGGCTCGAGGCACACGAGCTCGGACCGGCTGATGCGCCTGCGGGCGAGGGGCTGGACGAGCGAGCAGCTAGCCCGGATCCACGGCCCGATCGGCCTCGACCTGGGGGGCGACACCCCCGCCGAGACGGCGCTCGCGATCATGGCGGAGATCGTCGCGGCGATCCACGGCAGGTCTGGGCAGAAGCTCAGCGAGGTCCGCCGGGCTTGACGGTATGGGGCGTGGTGCTCGGAGCGGGGCTGTCGCGGCGTATGGGCAGGCCGAAGCTGGCGCTCCCGTACGCGGGGTGCACCCTCCTGGAGCACGCGGTCGGGGTCGCGCTGGCTTCGCCCCTCGAGGGCGTCGTCGTGGTGGTGTCAGACCCCGCAATGGCACCTCGGGGGGATCGGCGCCTGCGTGTGGTAACGAACCCTCGGCCGGACCGCGGGCTGAGCTCGTCGCTCAAGCTGGGGATGCACGAGGTGCCTGCCGAGGCCGACGCGGCGCTCGTGATGATGGGCGACCAGCCGGAGGTGTCTCCCGCCCTCGTCGAACGGCTCGTGCGAGCGTTCGAGGCGGCGCGGACGGCGGCGGTCGTGCCGACATATGGTGGGCAGCGGGGCACGCCCGTGCTGCTCGGAAGGCTGCTCTTCGCGGCGGTGGAGGGGCTCTCCGGCGACGTCGGCATGCGAGACGTGCTCGCCTTCAGGGAGGACGTGCTGACGGTCGAGGTGGCCGATCTGGGAGAGCCGTTCGACGTGGACACCCCGGAGGACTACGAGCGGCTGCTGAGGCGGGAGGGCGTGTGGCCAGGTTCTGCGTAGAGTGCGGTCACGAGCTGATGATGGTGCCGGTGGAGGGCGCGCCGCGACCGAAGTGTCCATCCTGCGGCTGGGTGCTGTGGGAGGATCCGAAGCTCGTCGCCGCCGTGCTGGTGGTCAACGACGGAGGGGCGGTGCTCCTGGGCAGGCGCGGTCCCGGCGCTGGCGAGGGAAGGTGGAGCTTCCCCGCGGGATTCGTGAACCGGGGAGAGCGCATCGAGGACGCCGCGAGGCGCGAGGTGCTCGAGGAGACGGGGCTGGAGGTGGAGCTCGGGCCACTGCTGCTACTGAGGTCCGAGCGTGGCAGCCCGGTGGCGCTCGCGGTCTACACGGCTCGCGTGACGAGCGGCACGCCGACTCCGGGCGACGAGATGGTGGAGCTAGGCTGGTTCGAGCCCGGCTCGGTGCCGGAGCTCGCGTTCGAGCACGACGCCGAGGTGCTGCGGGCGCTATGGGGGCGAGATGGGAGGTGAGGAGGCGTGCGAGCGATCGAGATCACGGGAGCCGAGGCGGCCGGGCGCGCGGGGCTCGTGCTGTGCCACAACCTGAACGACCCCGACGAGCCGCGCAGGGTGGCCCTTCGGAAGGGGCACGCGCTCGTGCCCGAGGACTCCGACCTGCTGTCCAGGCTGGGTGACGAGCCGATCCACGTGCTCGAGCTCGACGAGGGCGACGTGGGCGAGGACGAGGCGGCGCTCAGGCTCGCGCGGGCGGTGGCGGGCGAGGGGGTGGAGATCTCGGGCTCCTCCGAGAGCGAGGTGAGGCTCACGGCCACCGTGCGCGGCCTGTTCCGGGTGGAGGCGGACCCGCTGCTCCGAATAGACTCGTGCGATGGCGTGATGATCTGGACGCTGCAGGACCGCGTGCCCGTGGAGCCCGGGAGGCACGTCGCGTCCGCGAAGATCGCCCCGCTGGCGATGCCCGAGGCGGAGCTGGGACGGGTGCTGGAGCTGGCGGCGCCCGGTACGGTGCGCGTGGAGGCGTACCGGCCACGACAGGTGGGAGTGCTCGTGCGGGAGCGGCTGTCTGGCAGGGCCCTCGAGAGGTTTCAGCAGAGCATCTCGACGAAGCTCTCGTGGTTCGGCGCGCCCGATCCGAGCGTGCTGCACGTCGGCACGACGCCTGGAGAGGCGGTCGAGGGCTTCAGGAGGCTGCTCGAGCTCGGCTCCGAGCTGATCCTCGTCGGCGGCACGGGCTCGACCGACCCCCTGGACAACACGCTCCTCGCGATCCGCGAGCTGGGCGGGCGGCTGGTGCGGAGCGGGGTGCCCGCGCACCCGGGCAGCACCTACTGGCTCGCCCTGGTGGGCGGCGTGCCCGTGATCGGAATGGCCTCGTGCGGGATGTTCTCGAAGATGACCGCGCTCGACCTGATCCTGCCCCGCTTCTTCTCCGGCGAGCAGCCGTCTGCCGAGATGATCGCCTCTCTCGGGCTGGGGGGGCTCATCGAGAGGGAGCAGACGTTCCGGTTCCCTCCATACGGCGAGCTGTGAGAAGCTATCAGGCCGCTCGGGCCGTCCGATCCGCTGCCCGCGCGAGGCCCGCGCTGGACGCTCCGCGCGCCTGGACCCGCCCCACCTGTCATCACGCTTCGAGATCCTCTGCTGCGCTTCAGATGATAATTCGGTAGGTATCCTACCCCGGATCCGTGCGAGAAGCTGTCTGAAAGGGGTCAGGAGCGGGCTGGCAGCTTCCGGGCGACGACGGTGACGGTGCGCTGGACGAATCTCAGCCTGCCCTCGTGGCGATGGGGCGTCGCCCCGCTGAGGTCCTCCAGGGCATCGCGCTCGACGAGCTCGCGCACCCGCGCCGCGGCTTCCGGGGGAGGATGGGCGTTTTCGAGCCACTCCTCCACCTCGGGCAGCAGATGGTCGGTGTACACCTGCGTGACCTCCAGCCCGGCGTCCGCGAGCGTCCCGACGAGCCCGGTCAGCGGCAGTGCGCGGACGTGCGACGGATCGCGCAGGCGCTCGAACCGGTTCTGGTACTCCGACCGGTCCGGATGCTCGCTCGTGATCAGGTCCTCCACCGCGACGGAGCCTCCCTCCCTGCATACGCGCGCCATCTCGGCGACCACGTGGGCGGGGCGCGGGAAGTGGTGCACTGCGAATCGGCAGACCACCACGTCGAACTCCTGATCCTCGAAGGGCAGAGCCTCAGCGTCTCCCGGAACGAACCTCGCGTTTCCGATCCCTAGCGCCGCCCGGTTTCGCTCAGCAACCCGTAGCTGTGCCTCCGTGAGGTCCACACCAACGACCTCGCGGCAGATGTCGGCAAACGCAAGCGCCACGTAGCCCGGGCCACTCGCGACCTCGAGCGCTCGGTCGTCCGGGCCGGGGGCCACCGCCCGCACCAGCCGGGCGATCCTATCGGGGTCCGATATCGAGGCGTTCGCGGAGTACGTCTCAGCCTGCCTGGTGAACTCCCTCCTGATCAGCTCCCTGTGATCCTGTCCCACACCCTGCCTCCGGAAGTCCTGTTCGACGGGCGCCGCGCCCGAGCCCCGGAGTACATGATTCCTCACGGCGCGCAACTGGGCAAGCCCTGCCCGTGACGATGAGATACAGCGGCAAACCTCACGCCGGGCGCGAGGTTTGTGGTAGCATAGGCGCCTGATCGGGGTCTTCCCACGCGTACCGGCCAACCCGGCGGCACACTGGACTGGAGGTAAGGTTTGTCACAACAGACGATACGGATGGGCATCGTCGGGGCGGGAGCGGTCGCCCGCATCGCCCACCTGCCCGGCTACATAGAGGATCCCAGGGTGGAGCTCGTGGGCGTGGTGGACACGAACCGCGAGCGCGCGCAGCAGCTCGCCTCGGAGGTCGGGATCCCGGGCGTGTATCCGTCCGTCACGGCGCTGGTGCGGGAGGGCGGCGCGCAGGCGGTGAGCGTCTGCGTGCCGAACACCGTCCACGGAGAGCTGGCCATCGAGGCCATGAGGGCGGGCGCGGACGTCCTGCTCGAGAAGCCGATGACCGTGGACCCGGCGCAGGCGGAGGAGGTGGTCAGGGTCGCCCGCGAGACGGGCCGCATCCTGATGATCGGCATGACACACCGGTTCACGATTCGCTCCACCGTCCTCAAGCGCTATCAGGAGGCCGGACGCTTCGGCACGGTGTACCACGGACGGGCGATCTGGATGCGCAGGCGCGGCGACCCGGGCGGTTGGTTCACCGACAGCCGCTACTCCGGGGGCGGCGCGTTGATGGACATCGGCGTGCACGCGCTCGACCTGACATGGTGGCTCATGGGCTGCCCGAGGCCTGTGAGGGTGTCCGGGGCCACCCACCACGAGGTGGCTCCCTACAAGACCGATTACGTGTTCGGCTGGCCCACCTACGAGCACCCCGCGGACGCGAGGTTCGACGTGGACGACTTCGCCTCCGCGCTGGTCCACTTCGAGAACGGCGCGGCGCTCGAGCTCTCCGTCGCCTGGGCCGTGAACGGGCCGGACAACCAGCTCGACGTGGACCTGTACGGCACGAGGGGTGGGGCAAGGCTCAACCCGCCGACCGTGTACTCCGAGGAGGAGCGCGTCCTCACGAACAGCTCGCTCCTGCTGCCCGAGGAGCCGGCCGACGCGGCGTGGAAGACCGAGATGCACCACTTCGTGGACGTGCTCGTGAGGCGCGGCGAGCCGCTCATCCCCGGGGAGCAGGGGGTGACAGTCGTGCGCATGCTCGACGCGATCTCGCGCTCCGCGAGGGAGGGCCGGGACGTAGTGCTGGACTGAGCCCGGCGCAGGCTAATAAGTGACTGCCTGCATCTTCTCGGTGGTCTCACTGAGGCTGGGCCTTCCACCCACTGTCATTCTGAGGCCGCAGGCCGAAGAATCTGTCCTGAGACGCTTGGACGTTCCCCTCCAGATCCTTCGCCGAGTTTACCCTCGAGCGCAGCGAAGGGGCTCAGGATGACGAGGGTAGGGGCTCGGGATGCCTGCTGACAGGATCGCCGCGGCGAGGCGGCAGCGTGGACGAGAAGGGACGAGCCGTTCCGAACAGT
Source organism: Chloroflexota bacterium (assembly GCA_902810765.1). Taxonomy (GTDB): domain Bacteria; phylum Chloroflexota; class Chloroflexia; order Thermobaculales; family Thermobaculaceae; genus CADDYR01. The sequence goes on along the minus strand of CADDYR010000091.1, from coordinate 5,251 downwards.
GAGAAGGAGCAGAACGCGTTGGGTATGACAGCGGGCAAGTTCGACGTCGACTATCGCCCGCGCTTTCCCGGGGGCTACAGACCCGGGATCGGGATCGTGGGCTGCGGAGGGATCGTCAGGCAGGCGCACCTGCCGGCGTACAACAAGTACGGCCTGAGGGTCGTGGGGGCCCACGACGTCCGTCCCGAGGCCACCGAGGGCGTCCAGGAGCGGTTCGGCGTCGAGCGCGTGTACGAGGGTCTGGACGAGCTGCTGTCCGATCCGGAGATAGAGATAGTGGACGTAGCCACCCACCCGCAGCACCGCGCGCCCCTCGTGCTGAGGGCGCTCGAGGCGGGCAAGCACGTGCTCTCGCAGAAGCCGTTCGCGACCGATCTGACGACCGCCAGGGCGCTGATCGCGGAGGCTGACCGGAGCGGCCTCAGGCTCGCGGTCAACCAGAACGGCAGGTGGGCGCCCGCCTGGCGTACCGCGACGCTGCTCGTGCAGCAGGGGGTTGTGGGGGAGGTGCTCGCGGTCACGCACCTGTACGAGGTGAGCTTCTCGTGGACCGTGGGCACGGCCTTCGACCAGATCGAGCACTTCGCGATCTACGACTACTCGATCCACTGGCTCGACATAATCAGGTGCTGGATCGAGGGCAGGCGGGTGGGCACGGTGCGCGCCCGCGACTACCGCACTCCGGATCAGCCGCCCGAGGCCAGGACCCCGTGGGGGATGGTGGTCGAGGTAGCGTGCGAGGATGGTGCGTCCGCTCTCGTTCGGGGTGTGGGCTGCGTGCGCACGGCCAGGGTGGGACACCCGTTCTGGATCCACGGCACCGAGGGCAACGTCCGTGGCTCGAGCCTGGGCAACGACTTCGTCGAGCTCGAGCGGGGAGGGGAGTTCCGGCGCTACGATCTGGAGGGAGCCTGGTTCCCGGACGGGTTCGCCGGGGCGATGGGCGAGCTGATGTCGGCCGTGGCCGAGGACCGCGAGCCCTACAACTCGGCCCGGCACAACCTGCTGTCGCTCGCGATCACGCTCGCCGCCTGCGAGTCGGCGGATCGCGGCGGAGCGCCCGTGGAGCTGGAAGGAGGGCTGGAGTGAGGCTCGGCGCGGTCGAGTACCTCCCGGGCGGGGGCGACGACTCGGAGAGACTCCTCAGCGCGAAGAGGCTGGGGTTCGCCGGAGTCGAGGGGATGCTCACGCGAGCCGAGCTCAGGTCCGGCGAGAGGCTCGACTCCCTGAGGCGCGCGACCCGGGAGACGGGCGTCGCGATCCCCTCGCTGATGCTCTCCGAGCACAACAGCGGAGGGCTCGCGAGCGAGTCCCCGGACGTCTCCGAGGCGGCCGCGGAGGACGTGAGGCTGGCCGTCGGCTGGGCGAGGGAGCTGGGAGCGCGGGCCGTGCTCGTGCCGTTCTTCTTCGGTGGAGAGATAATCACCGACTCAGACCTCGTGCGCGCCGCGGAGGGGTTCAGGGAGCTGTGTCCGCTCGCGCTGGAGGCGGGCGTCTCCCTGTGCTACGAGGGCACCCTGCCCGCCGAGCGGGTGAGGGAGATGGCCCCCCGCGTGGGCTCCGACGCGTTCGGGTGCTACTTCGACCTCGGCAACGCCGTCTGGCGGGGGCTGGACCCGGCGACGGAGATCATAACACTCGGCGACCTGGTTCGGCAGGTGCACGTGAAGGACTCGAAGGCGGGGCCGGGGGACGTCCGTCCAGGGCTGGGGATGGTGGACTTCGGCTCCTGCCGAGAGGCTCTGAGCTCGATCCGCTACGACGGCTGGCTCGTGCTCGAGACGCCCCCCGGCCCGATGGAGCTCGTCGCGAGGGACGCGAGCTTCGCCCGCAGCGTGTTCCCAGACCTCGAGCCGCGTGTCGAGTGGCCGGTGTTCGGCGCGTTCTCGTACGGGTTCGGCAGGGGAGAGGTCGAGCGCCTGATCTCCACCTGGCGCTCGCTCGGGCTCGGGGCGGTGCAGCTGGCGGACGGGCTGCTCGCCGAGTCGCTGGAGGGACCCGAGAGCGCGGCCGGGATGCGCTCCGAGCTCGAGGCGGCGGGGATACGTGTCGCGGGGATAGCGGGCTATCGCAACATCACGAGCCCGGACGCAGGGAAGAGATGGGAGAACCTGGAGTTCCTGAAGAGATGCCTCGAGATCGCTCCGCACCTCAGCACCGGGGTGGTGGCGACCGAGACGGGCACGCTGAGCGCGGCGAGCGACTGGGAGGACGTGCCCGGAAACTGGTCCTCCGAGGCTTGGGATGCGATGTGCGAGGCGGTCGGGGAGCTCCTCGAGACGGCGAGGGGTTCGAGCTCGGTGCTCGCGCTCGAGGGGTACGTCAACAACGTGCTCAAGACGCCGGGGCAACTGGCAGGGGTGATCGAGCGGTTCGGGAGCGAGCACCTGGGCGCGGTGCTCGACCCCTTCAACTACCTGTCGAGCCACCTGCTGCCGGCCCAGGGAAGGGTGACGAAGAGCTTTCTCGACAGGTTCGAGCCGTACTTCGTGATCGCCCACCTCAAGGACGTGGGGGAGAGAGGTGCGGAGCACGATACCCCCGAGCTGGGCGCCGGAGTGTTCGAGTACGGACCTTACCTGGAGTTCCTGCGGGACCGGAGGCCCGACCTAGCGCTCGTGCTCGAGCACCTGCCGCTGGAGCACGTCCCCGGCGCCATAGAGACGGTGCGCGGGATGATCGAGATCAAGTAGGCGCAGTGACAAGACCGGAGACATAAGGTTGCTCGACGTTCGATCCCTTGAGGACCGCATCTCAGCTGAGATGGAGAGGGAGGGGGTGCTGTCCCTGGCGGTAGCGATAACGGACGCGGAGCGGCTGATCTACACCCGGGGCTTCGGCACGACAGGCATTGCCCCGGGCCAGATGCCGGTGGACGCGCTCACCCTGTTCCGCGTCGGCTCGACCACGAAGCCCCTCACCGCCGCCCTCGTGATGTGCCTGATCGAGCGAGGCGTACTTGAGCTCGACGCGCCGATCAGGAGGTATGTGCCCGAGGTCGAGCTCGGCCAGGAGGGGCTCGCAGACCAGGTCACCCTCCGGATGCTCCTCTCTCACCGGTCGGGCCTCCCTCCTGCCGGCGAGGACATAGGTTTCTGCGGCGAGGACGCGATGAGGCGGTTCGCGCTCGAGACCATCCCCCGATACGAGCTCGTGGCCCCGCCCGGGAAGCTGTATAGCTACAGCAACGCGGGCTTCAATCTGATCGGCTACCTCGTCGAGGCCGCCACCGGCAGGAGCTTCGAGGAGCTGATGGAGGGGCTGCTGTTCGCTCCCCTCGGGATGGCCCGGACGACCTTCGACCCTACGATCGCGCTCACCTACCCCACGGCCCTGCCCCACGTGCCGGGAGACGACGGCGTGCCCTGGCCAGTACACCGGTTCTCCTCGGACCGGGCCGGCAACCCCTCGGGTTTCGCGATATCGAGCGCATGCGATATGGCACGCTTTGCCCGGATGCTGCTGAGAAGGGGCTCGTTCGAGGACCGGCGAGTCCTCTCGGAGGAGTCGGTCGCGGAGATGGGAAGGCCGCACACGGACCTCCTCACGGCGGACGACACGAGGTATGGGCTTGGACTATTCGTCCGGTCCTACAAAAGCGTGAGGGTACTGGACCACGGCGGCTCGATTGATACATACAACAGCAGGTTCTCGCTCGCCCCCGATCATGGGCTCGCCATCGTGTTGCTGTCCAACCGCCCGCTCACCGGCGGGCTCGTGACGCTGGTCAACGATCTCTGGGACGAGCTGCTCACCTTTCCCGAGCCCGAGTCGCGAGGTGCCCCGCCCGATCGCAGCGCGTGGTCGGGGATGACGGGCGCGTACCTGGGGCCGAGGTGCGGGCTGGCGGAGGTGGAGGTGTCTGGCGACGAGCTCACCCTCACGCTCAACGGCGTCCGCGTGCCGCTCGGCTGCGCCCGGCCAGCCGTGTACACCGGCATACACCCTCTGACGGGCAGAAAGGTGTCTGTGGGGTTCGTGGAGGAGGCTGACGGACCTGTGGAGTACGCGATGGTGAACGGTCAGGTGGCAAAGAGGTACGCTCGTGATGCCGTGGAAGTTCCTGTCGAGGTGCCGTCCGGATACGTCGGCACGTATCAGGGTTTCGACATAATACGGGTGAGGATAGAGAGGGACGACCTCCGGATCAGGAGCGGGTGGTACGACCACGAGATGGGATGTGTAGCGCTCTCCAGCTCCCTCTTCGCCTCGGACTACGGCACTCTCGAGTTCGTGACGGACGCCGAGGGAATCGTGAGCGGGCTGGTAGTGTGGGGGCAGTTCCGGCTCGACAGGGCGACCGACTCTTCGTAGTCATCCTGGCACCCCGGCCAGAACCACCGGGCCATGCGCGATGACCTCGGCGAGGGCTACGGTTGGGCCGACGACGAGGGTGGCGGGCGGGCGCAGGCTCGCCCTCGCCGCCGCCTCCGCGATCCCGCTGAGCGGGGCGAACACTACCTCCTGCTCGGGGGTCGTGGCCCAGCGCACGAGCGCCGCAGGCTCTGCGGGCGACCGTCCGTGCTCGAGGAGCCTGGCCGCTATGCTCTCCAGGTGCTCCACGGGCATCAGGAAGACGAGCGTGCCGCCCGAGCGCGCGAGCGCCTCCCAATCGTGCCCGCCGTCCCCGTCGCGGCTGTCGTGTCCGGTCGCGATCGTCACCGAGCGCGCGATCCCCCTGTGCGTGACGGGGATGCCTACCGCCGCCGGGGCGGCGAGCGCCGAGCTCACACCCGGCACGACCTCGAACCGCACGCCCGCGCGCACGAGGGCCAGCGCCTCCTCCCCGCCGCGCCCGAACACGTAGGGGTCGCCCCCCTTGAGCCGCACGACCGACTTGCCCTGCCTCGCGAGGGTCACCAGCAGCCGGTTCGTCGCCTCCTGACCCGCGCCGTGGCGGCCGGTCCCGGGCGCCTTGCCGGCGTCGTACAGCTCCGCGCCCGGTCGGCACTCCTCGAGGAGCTCGCGGCAGACCAGCCTGTCGTACACGACGGCGTCGGCCTCGCGCAGCCGCCTGAGCCCCTTGAGGGTCATGAGCTCCGGGTCTCCCGGCCCGGCGCCGACGAGCGACACTAACCCGATATCACTCACGCCACCGCCTCCACGACCAGACGCCGCCAGAGCAGGTCCCGCGCGGCGGCCACGTCGCCCGCCCGCACGAGGTCGAGCAGCTCCTCGTCGAACGCCTCCTGCCAGCTCTCCGGCCTGATCCGCCTGCGCGCGCCGCCGAGCCTCTCGCGCACGCCCGCCG
>CADDYR010000090.1 GCA_902810765.1 Chloroflexota bacterium | reverse complement strand
GGCCGTCGGGGCGCTGGCGTCAACCCGCTCAAGACGGCGAGCAACGGTCAGGGAGCGCTCGACATGGGGTGCGCGCCCTTCCTGCTCCCGGGACAGAGGCCGCTTGCGGACGAGGCCGCCCGCTCGGCGCTCGAGGCCGGCTGGGGGCTCGCCGAGCCGATCCCGGCCGAGCCCGGGCTCGGCCTCGAGGACACCTTCGGCGCGGCGCTGTCGGGACGGCTGAAGGCGATGTACGTGATGGGGGCCAACCCGGCGAGGTCGGCGCGGGATCGGGAGCACGCGCGCAGAGCCCTGGAGGCGCTCGAGCTGCTCGTGGTGCAGGACGTGTTCCTGACCGAGACCGCACAGCTCGCCGATGTCGTGCTGCCCGCCTGCAGCTGGGCCGAGAAGGAGGGCAGCCTGACGAGCGCCGAGCGCAGGATCCAGCGGGTGAACCGGGCGCTCGCGCCCGCAGGGCAGAGCCGCCCGGACTGGGAGATCCTCGTCGCGCTCCTAGAGCATATGGGCTACGAGGGGCTCTACAATGACTCGGACGAGATCCTGACGGAGATAGCGCGCACGGTGCCGGGCTATGAGGGCGTGACGTCCGCGCGGCTGGAGCGGAGCGGCACGGTCGTGAGCGAGCGCCCGGGCAAGGTCTACCGGGCGCCCTCCCCAGACGAGATCGCGCGCATCGGAGTCCACTGGCCGGCCGGGCGCGACGGCACCGGCACGCCCGTGCTCTACACCGAGTCGTTCCCCCGCGGCAGGGCGGCGTTCATCCCGGTGCCCCTGGAGGAGGCGGAGCTCGGCGAGGAGGTGTACCGCGACTCGATCGAGGCGTCGCTGTACGTGCAGGGCACGGATACGATGACCGGGAGGTGCCCGACCCTCGCCAGCCTCCAGAGGAACGGGGCCGCGGACAGCAGCCCGGAGCGCGGACGGGGGGTCGGGATCGTGAAGGGCCCGAACCTGAGCCTCGCCGCATACAGCACGGGCCAGCTCACGGACATATAGGGAGACATGGCGGAGTTCTTCATAACGCTCATCAAGATCATCGTCCTGTTCGGTGGCGTGCTCACGGTCATGGCCTACCTGACGTACTTCGAGAGGAAGGTCGTGGCGCGGATGCAGTCGCGCATCGGCCCGAACCGGACGGGGCCGATAGGGCTGATGCAGCCCCTGGCGGACGGGCTGAAGCTCCTGACGAAGGAGCCGTTCGTGCCTCGGAGGGCCGACAAGGTCGTGTTCCTCCTGGCGCCTGTGCTCGCGTTCATTCCGGCGCTGCTCACCTGGGCCGTAGTGCCGTTCGGCCCCGACTTCACCGTGCTGGGCCGGAAGATCTCGATGGTCGTGGCGGACGTCAACGTCGCGCTCATCTACATGCTCGCGATGAGCTCGGTGGGGGTGTACGGCATCATAATGGCCGGGTGGGGCTCGAACAACAAGTACGCGGTGATGGGCGCGCTGCGCTCCTCCGCGCAGGTCATCAGCTACGAGGTGGCGCTCGGGCTATCGCTGATCGGCACAATCATGATCGCCGGCTCCCTGAACCTGGGGGACATCATCCACGCGCAGCAGGGCACGTACGTCGGCTTCGTGCCCAGGTGGAACGTGATCCCTCAGATCGTCGGCTTCACGCTCTTTCTGACGAGCGCGATCGCTGAGACGAACCGCGCGCCGTTCGACCTGCCGGAGGCCGAGAGCGAGCTCGTCGCGGGGTACCACGTCGAGTACTCGGGGTTCGGGTTCGCGATGTTCTTCCTCGCCGAGTACATCAACATGCTCACGGTCTCCGCGGTTGCCTCGGTCGCGTTCCTGGGCGGCTGGCTCGGCCCGGCGATCCCGTTCGTGCCCGCTCCGATCAACGGCGTGGTGTGGATGCTGCTCAAGATGTCCATCTTCATCTTCTTCTACTTCTGGCTCAGGTCCACGCTGCCCCGCTTCCGCTACGACCAGCTGATGTCGCTCTGCTGGAAGGTGATGCTGCCGCTCGCCCTGCTGAACATCCTCGTCACCGGTATAGTAAAGTTGTTCGTGTAGCGTGGGGGGAGTAGAGGCGTGAGTCTGTACGACAGGTTCAAGGGGTTCTACGTCACGCTGGGGGAGTTCTTCCGTCCGCCGACGACGGTGCAGTACCCTCATGTCAAGCGCCGCAACCCGCACCGGTTCCGCGGCCTGCCCGTGCTCGTGACCGACCCTGAGACGGGCGAGGAGAAGTGCACGGCGTGCGGCCTGTGCGCCACCGCCTGCCCGAACAACGTGATCAACATGACGAGCGAGCCCCACGCGACGAAGGGGCGGCACCCTGTCACGTACACGATCCAGGCTCCCCGATGCCTGTTCTGCGGGCTGTGCGTCGAGGCTTGCCCAGTGAAGGCGATCCAGATGTCTCACCACTTCGAGCTGGCCGCGACGAACCGGGACGACCTGCTCTACGACAAGGAGAGGCTCCTCGATCTGGGGCGGGGCATCTACGACGAGATCGAGCAGACGAGCGACGGCGAGTGGGTGGAGGTCACCCGATATCCGGACGACGAGGTGACGCGCTAGATGATCGCGATGGAAGTGCTGTTCGTGCTCTTCGCGCTCGCCGCGCTCACGGGGGCGGTGCTGATGATCGCGGTGCGCAACCCTGTGCACAGCGTCCTGTTCATGCTGCTCACCTTCGTGAACGTCGCCGCGATGTTCGTCCTGCTGAACGCGTACTTCGTCGCGGTGATCCAGGTGCTGGTGTACACCGGCGCGATCCTGGTACTCTTTCTGTTCGTGGTAATGCTGCTCGGCCAGCAGCGCCGTCCCGTGCCGGAGGTCGTGCGCTCGGTGCAGGCGCCGGTCGCGATACTCGTCGGGCTGGCGCTGGTCGTCGAGGTCGTCGGGGTGGTGGTCGCGAGCGCGGTGACCGCCGGGCACAAGGGCCACGACACCCCACAGGCGATCGCGGCGGCGGGAGGGAACGTCCAGGCCCTGGGCCAGCAGCTGTACACCACCTGGCTGCTGCCGTTCGAGGTGGCCTCGGTGCTCCTGCTCGTCGCGGCGGTCGGCGCGGTGTTTCTCGCGAAGGAGGAGATCTAGCCTATGACCCCGCCGCTCGAGTGGTACCTGGTGTTCAGCGCCCTGCTGTTCGCGATCGGCGTTGTGGGGGTGCTGGTGCGCCGGCACGTGCTCGTGATCCTGATGAGCGTCGAGCTGATGCTGAACGCCTCGAACGTGGCGCTCGCGGCGTTCAGCCGGTACCTGAACTCGATGGCGGGCCAGGTGTTCGTGGTGTTCACGATCACCGTGGCCGCCGCGGAGGCCGCGGTCGCGCTGGCGATCATACTTGCGCTGGCGCGCCATAAGGACACCGTGGACGTCCGCGAGATGGACATACTCAAAGACTAGGTCGGCGACGCGCCGGGCGGGAGGCATAGTTGAGGGACTACATCTGGCTGATACCGGCCGTGCCGCTGCTCGCGGCCGCGGTGAACTTCGTCGCGGGCAGGAGGCTTCCGGACCGGTTCACGGGATGGTTCGCTGTGGCGTGCGTCGCCGCGTCGTGGGTGGTCTCGCTGATCGTCAGCGCGCAGGTGCTCGAGGGCCAGAGGCTCGACTACAACCTGTACACCTGGGTGCCCTCCGGCAGCTTTCAGGCGACGATCGGCTTCTACGTAGACCCGCTCGCCGCGGTGATGCTGTTCGTCGTGACGACGATCAGCCTGCTGGTGCACGTCTACAGCATCGGCTACATGCACCGCGACCCCGGCTTCTACAGGTTCTTCTCGTACCTTCCGCTGTTCACCTTCAGCATGCTGCTGCTCGTGCTCGCGAACAACTACCTGGAGCTGTACCTCTCGTGGGAGCTGGTGGGCCTGTGCTCCTACCTGCTGATCGGCTTCTGGTACGAGAAGAGGTCGGCGAGCCAGGCGGCGCTGAAGGCGTTCATCGTCAACCGCGTGGGGGACTTCGGCTTCGGTCTGGGCGTGGTCTTCGTGTTCGTCGCGTTCGGCACGCTCGCGTACGCGCCGGTGTTCGCGAGCGTGCACACGGTCGCTCCCGGTGCGCTCACGATCATCGCGCTCCTGCTGCTCGCGGGCGCGATGGGCAAGTCGGCGCAGTGGCCGCTGCACACGTGGCTGCCGGACGCGATGGAGGGTCCGACGCCGGTTAGCGCGCTGATACACGCGGCCACGATGGTGACGGCCGGGGTGTACCTGGTCGCGCGCTCGCACCCGATCTTCCAGGCCGCGCCGGGCGCCCTGGGCTGGGTGACGGTCATCGGCTTGGTCACCGCGCTCGTGGGAGCCACGATCGCGCTGGTCCATCCCGACATCAAGCACGTGATCGCGTACTCCACGATCTCGCAGCTCGGCTACATGTTCTTCGCGTGCGGGATCGGGGCGTACGCGCTCGCGATCTTCCACCTGTTCACCCACGCGTTCTTCAAGGCGCTGCTGTTCCTGAGCGCGGGCAGCGTGATGCACTCGCTGGACAACGAGACCGACATGCACAGGATGGGCGGGCTGAGGCGGCACATGCCCGTGACGTTCGCCACGATGGTCTCGGGCGCGCTCGCGCTCGCGGGGCTGCCGGTGTTCGCCGGCTTCTGGAGCAAGGACGGCATCCTCGGCTTCGCGTTCGAGCAGGGCAACTACTGGGTGTACGCCCTCGGCACGATCGCGGCCTTCTTCACCGCGTTCTACATCACGCGGCTCATCTCGCTCACGTTCCTCGGCGAGCCCCGCTACGACACCGACAGGCTCCACCCGCACGAGTCGCCGAAGGTGATGACGATCCCGCTGGCGATACTCGGGGTCTGCTCGCTCGTAGCGGGGTTCGCGGGCTTCCCGCCGGGCCAAGGCTTCCTCGACAAGATGCTCGACCCCGTGCTCGACACTCCGGCGGTCGAGCACGGCTTCACGCCAACGACGATCGGCCTGATGGCGTTCGCGACCCTCGTGGCGGTCTCCGGGATCGGGCTGGCGCTCGCGATGTACGCCTGGCGCGTGCCCGCGCTCGATCCCCAGCTCTGGACCCGGCGCCTCGGCGCTCTGTACAGGCTGCTTTCCAACAAATACTACTACGACGACCTGTACCGCGCGCTGTTCGTCAGGCCAGCGATCACGATCGGCCGGGCGCTGTGGAGGCTGGACGTGGAGGGCGTGGACGGGTCGGTCGGGGAGGTCGCGGAGGGCGTGTCCGAGGCGGGCCGGGCGCTCAGGCGGCTCCAGACGGGGTTTGTCGGCAACTACGCGCTCGCCATCGGCATCGGGGTGATCGCGCTCGTCGCGTACCTGTTCTGGCCGCGGTAGTCATAGCAAGGGGTAGTACTTGTACGGCACGAACGCCTTCGGCGTACCGATCCTGTCTATAATCACGCTGCTGCCGTCCTTCGGCGCCCTGGTGCTCGCGCTCTGCCCGGCCGGGGCGCACCGGCTCATCCGCGGGATCGCGGTAGTGGCGTCGGGCGTCGACCTACTGCTCGCGGTCTGGGTGACGCTCGCCTTCGACAGAGGCGCGAGCGGGTTCCAGTTCATCGAGCGGCAGGTGTGGGCGAAGAGCCTGAACCTGCAGTACTACCTTGGGCTGGACGGCATCTCGGTGCTGCTGTTCCTCCTTGCCTCGCTGCTCACGTTCGCGGTCGTGCTGTACAGCCTCGGCCCGGTGCAGTCGCGGGTGAAGGAGTTCTTCGCGGCGGTGCTGGTGCTCGAGACGGGCATGCTCGGCACGTTCGCAGCGCTCGACCTGAGCCTGTTCTACGTGTTCTTCGAGCTGACGCTGATCCCGACCGCGCTGCTGATAGGGGTATGGGGCTACGGGCCGCGCAAGAGGTACTCCGCGGCCAAGTTCTTCATCTACACCCTCGCCGGGAGCCTCGTCATGCTCGCGGCGATCATCACCGTGTACGCGCTGACCTTCAGCTCGCCCTCCGGCCCCACGCTCAACTACGTGGACCTCCTCAGGCTCGCCCCCAGCTGGAGCTCGGGGTTCCAGATCTGGATGTTCTGGGGGTTCTTCTTCGTGTTCGCGATCAAGACGCCGATCGTGCCGTTCCACACCTGGCTTCCCGACGCCTACGTGGACGCCCCCGTGGCGGGCGTGGTGCTGCTATCCGGCGTGCTCGCGAAGATGGGGGCGTACGGCTTCATCCGCTGGCTCGTGCCCCTGTCGCCCGACGCGAGCCGCGACCTGGCGTTCATCCCGGTGGTGCTCTCGATCATCGGGGTCGTCTACGCCGCGTACCTGGCGCTCGTCCAGACGGACCTCAAGCGGCTGATCGCGTACTCCTCCGTGGCCGGGATGGGCTTCGCGGTGCTCGGCATCTTCGTGTTCAACACGCAGGGCATCCAGGGGGCGATCATACAGATGGTGAGCCACGGCTTCCTGTCGTCCGCGCTGTTCATCGGGTGCGGCATCATCTACGAGCGCTTCCACACGCTCGAGATCCGCAGGCTGGGGGGGCTGGGCACGCTCATGGGCGTGTTCGCCGCGGTGTTCGTGATAGCCTCTCTGGGGAACCTGGGGCTGCCGGGGCTGAGCGCGTTCGTGGCCGAGGTGCTGGTGACCATCGGCGTGTTCCAGGGCACCCCGTGGCTCGCGGTCCCGGTGTACTTCTACATAATCCTCTCCGCGGCGTACATGCTCTGGGCGGTGATGCGGGTGTTCTACCTGGGCAGGCCATCGGTGGAGTCGAGGCCGACGGCGCTGAGCGTGTATCAGGAGGCGGTCCCGCTCATCGGGCTGACGCTGCTGAGCCTCTGGCTCGGCGTCTGGGCGACGCCGTTCCTGGACACGACCGCGCGCTCGGTGGCGGGCCTGCTCAGCTACCTCGGGGTTGGGGGTGCGGGCTTCCAGCCATGAGACCTTTGGCCCGCACTCCTTATAATACTGTCGAGAATCTGTTGGAGCTGCACGATTGGGTTCACTCTTTACCGGCGCGTTAGGCGCCGCGTCCGTTAGCCTGCCGCAACCGAATCTGCTCGCGATCTCCCCGGTGATCGCGCTGACGGTCGCGGCCGTCCTGGTTCTAGGATGCGTGATCGCCAGGCCGCTGATCAGGGGGGTCGTATATCCCGTGATAGCTATGGCTGGGCTCGTCGCCGCGCTCGCCCTCGCGCTGATCCAGCTCGGGAACCGCCCGGTCACGACCTTCAGCGGCAACTGGCGCACCGACGCCTTCTCGCTCTTCTTCACGATCACGGTGGTCATCGCGGGCATACTCGCGGTGCTGATCAGCGACTCGTGGCTGACCGAGAACGACGTGCCGCAGGCCGAGTTCTACGCGGTGCTGCTGTGCTCGGTCATAGGCGCCATCGTGAGCGCGTCCGCCTACAACCTGATCGCGCTGTTCGTGGGTATCGAGCTGATGAGCGTGCCCACGTACATCCTGACGGGCTTCGCGAAGCACAACCGCGTATCGAACGAGGCCGCGCTGAAGTACTCGCTGCTCGGAGGCTTCTCGACCGCGATACTCCTGTACGGGCTCACCTGGACGTACGGCGTGACGGGGGAGACCGGCTACCCGGCGATCCGTGGCTTCGTGGGCAACGGGCAGGGGGGCTTCCACGCCGCGGTGCTGCTCGCCTCGATGCTCGTGATCGCCGGCCTGGGCTTCAAGATCGCGGCGGTGCCGTTCCACATGTGGACGCCCGACGCCTACCAGGGGGCACCGACGGTGGTGACGGCGTTCATGTCGGTCTCCGTGAAGGCCGGGGCCTTCGCCGCGCTCGTGAGGATACTCACCGACGCGTTCGGCGGGATCTACCGCGACTGGAGCCCGATCCTGATCGTGATCGCCATCGTGACGATGGTCCTGGGCAACGTCGTGGCGATCGTGCAGAACGACGTAAAGCGCATGCTCGCCTACTCGAGCATCGCCCACACGGGCTTCATGCTCGTGGGCCTCGCCACCTGGAACCCCGGCAACGCGGTCGGCGTGTCCGGGGTGCTGTTCTACGCGTTCGCATATACCTTCATGAACCTCGGAGCGTTCGGCATGCTCGCCTGGCTCGAGGCGCACGGAGCGGGCACGGGCATAGACGACGTGAACGGCCTGTTCAGCCGGGCGCCCCTCGCGGCGCTCGGGTTCAGCGCGTGCCTGCTCGGGCTGATGGGCTTCCCGTTCACGGTCGGGTTGCCGGCAAAAGTGTTCGTGTTCCAGGCGGCGGCGGGCGGCGGCTATGTGTGGCTCGCGCTGCTGTCTCTGCTGCTCAGCGCGGTGGGCGCGGTGTACTACTTCCGGCCGATGGTGAGGATGTTCATGCACGAGCCGAAGGTGGTGCTCGCCTCGCCACGCCAGACCGTGATGGCGGTGGGGCTCGGCGTGGCGGCGCTGGGCACAGTGCTGCTGGGCGTGCTGTTCAGCCCCGTGTTCGACCTCGCCCAGCGCGCGGCCACTGGCGGCTGAGCGCCGGAGCATCCGTCAGGAGCCTCCGCCCTTCCCGCACCCCGGTGAACAAGAGGATAAAGTCTCGATTACTGAGATACTCGGGCGCGGGGCAGGTGTTATACTAACACCTGAGTCAGGGCTACGGAGGCTTCCCTCTTGATCTACTGCGGCAAGTGTGGCGCGCAGAACTCGGAGCAGAGCGAGCGGTGCGTCTCGTGCGGCGCACCGCTGAGTCTTCCCATGGAGGATCCCGAGCCCCCGACGCCGTCCGACCTGGGCGCGGCCGTGCGCCGCAGACCGCGTATGAGGACCCCGAGCGTCGCCGTAGCGGTCCTGCTCTGCCTGGTGGCCATCTCCGCGTTCGCCATGAGCCAAGGGCTGGGAGGCAGGAACGGGCCGCAGGGCAGCCCTCCCGGCTCCGGGGCTCCCGGAGTCGTCCCTCCACGGACCATGACACCTACCACCGCCCGGCTCGCAGCCCCGGGCACCCCCACGACGCCGCGACCGGGAGCCGGGGCAACGGCGCCTACGACGCCCGAGGCCACCCCCACCGCGAGCCCGACAGCTCCGCGGCCGACCCCCACGCGCCACAGGGGCCGGACCGTGCTCAACCCGTCGGTCGTGCCGCTCGGCAGGATCGCGTTCGCCTCCAACCGCGCGAAGCCCGGCCGCGACTCGATGGACAACTTCGATGTGTACTCCGTGCGCACCGACGGCACCGGGCTCGTCAGGCTGACCGGAGAGCCCGGCTACGACGGCCAGCCGACCTGGGCGCCCACGGGGCAGCAGATAGCGTTCGTCTCCGACCGGACCGGGTCGCGGCAGCTGTGGGTGATGGGTGCGGATGGCAGCAGCCCCCACGAGCTCACGAACGTGCCGGGCGGGGTCGGCACTCCCGACTGGTCGCCCGACGGCCGGTACATCGCGTTCGCTGCGGTCGTGGGTGACGGCGACGGCCTGCTGTCGAACCTCTTCAAGGTCCCGGCGCGCGGTGGAAAGGTCGTGCGCCTGACTCACGCCTCGATGAACCAGCTCGCGCCTGCCTGGTCGCCCGACGGGATGCGGATCGTGTTCATGGGGCTGGTGGGCGAGTACTGGCAGATCTTCGTGATGGACGCGGACGGCAGCAACGTGCATCAGATCACGTACGACGCCGCGAACCACAGGTACCCCCGCTGGATGCCGGACGGGCACCGCATCGTGTACAGCACGCTCCCCGGCGACGTGAAGGGACAGCCCGCCGAGATCTTCATGATGAACCCGGACGGCAGCAACGTGCATCAGATCACCGAGTTCACGGAGGGGGACAACATGCGCCCGTTCCCCTCCCCCGACGGGCGCTACCTCGCGTTCAACTCCGACAGACGCGACCACAACTACGAGATCTACATAATGCGCCCGGATGGCTCCGAGGTGATACGCCTCACGCGCACCCTTGGAGACGACTGGCAGCCGGCGTGGTCTCCGTGAGGCCGACGCCGGGCGGGTACAATGGCCCTGGAACGAGCGACCGCGCGGACGGGCCGAGCAGCATCAGGCTGACCTTTCTCGGGACCGGCGGCAGCTTCGGTGTGCCGATGCTCGGCTGCCACTGCGCTGTGTGTCGCTCGAGCTCCCCGTACAACCGCCGCACGCGCACCTCCGCCCTCCTGGAGTTCGACGGTCGAAGCGTGCTCATAGATGCCTCTCCCGACCTGAGGTCGCAGGCGCTGGAGCGGGGCGTCGAGCGCGTGGACGCTGTGCTGTTCACGCACGACCACGCGGACCACGTGGGCGGGCTGGACGACCTGCGCGCGTTCAACCTCCGCCAGCGCCAGGCGCTGCCGTGCTACGGCCGCCCCGACACGCTCGAGGCCATCCGGGCGCGCTTCTCCTACATCTTCAGCTCCGCGCCCGCTCTGGGGTCGCGCCCCCGGCTCGAGCTGCGCGAGGTGTCGGGGCCGTTCGAGCTGTGGGGGAGGATGATACAGCCTCTGGACGTCCTGCACGGACACCACCTGATCACCGGCTACCGGGTGGGCGACCTGGCGTACGTGACCGATGCGAGCGGGCTGCCGGAGGACACCTACCGGGCGCTGGAGGGCGTGCGCGTGCTCGCGCTGAACGCGCTGAGGCAGGAGCCGCACGTGCTCCACTTCGGGCTCGAGCAGGCGGTCGAGACGGCGCGGCGCATCGGTGCGGAG
Source organism: Chloroflexota bacterium (assembly GCA_902810765.1). Classification (GTDB taxonomy): domain Bacteria; phylum Chloroflexota; class Chloroflexia; order Thermobaculales; family Thermobaculaceae; genus CADDYR01. The sequence continues at coordinate 3,395 of CADDYR010000090.1, read as the reverse complement.
CGGACCTACCTGATCCATATGGGCCACGAGCTGGAGCACGAGTCCACGAACGCGGCGCTGCCGCCGGGCATCGAGCTGGCCTACGACGGCCTCTCCGTCTGCGTGTAGCGTAGGGTGATGGTGATGCCGCTCGGGCTCGTGCTCACGCCCGTCACGCGGAAGGGTTTACCGCTGACGAGCTTCCGGAGCTGAGAGTTCAGTCCGTCCGCGAGGCCCTGCACGACGTTCCCCGGCACGCCGACGAGGCCGTACTGCACCTCGTCTATCCTGGCCGCGACCGCGCCGTGCTCGACGGCGAGGTGCATCGAGACGTGCGTCGTGATGTCCTCGCCAATGATCGGGAGGGTGCTCCGCGCGCTCAGCACCACCCGGTTGCCCTTGAAGAGCTGCCAGGTGGGGTGGGTGAGATGGAGCTGTTCGTACCTCGACCTGAGCCTCTCGTTCGCGAGCCTGACGAACAGCTCCCGGTCTATCGTCACGGTGATGTCGGACGCGCCTCCGCCCGCCGGTGTGGAGGGGACCGGCCCCGGCCTGATCAGGATCAGCACGACGAGGGTGAGGAGAGCCCCGATGAGCACGCCACACAGCAGGACGGTCGCGGTGCGGACAGCGCCGCCGCGCGGCTCGTAGCGCGGATGCATGTGGACCGTCTTCTGAGAGCGATAGTCGGGGAGCATAGTCGTATCTCTCGCCGAGGGCTCTGCCGAACGTCTGCCGTGTATAATCGGTTCAAGGATAGCAAAGGAGTTTCAGAGGATGCCATACGTGCCCCACACCGACCGCGACCGGGAGGAGATGCTGCGGACGATCGGGGTGGAGAGCTTCGACGACCTGCTCGACGCGGTGCCGGAGGAGCGCCGGTATCCCGAGCTCGACCTGCCTCCCGCGCTCTCGGAGCCGGAGGTCCTCCGCGCGATGGTGGGGCTGAGCGAGCGCAACCTGGACGTGGATCACACCCCCTCGTTCGTGGGCGGCGGCGCGTACAACCACTTCATCCCCGCCGCCGTGAGGACGGTCACGAGCCGCAACGAGTTCTACACGGCGTACACCCCGTACCAGGCCGAGGTCAGCCAGGGCACCCTGCAGAGCATCTACGAATTCCAGACGATGGTCGCCTCGCTCTTGGGCGTGGACGTCGCGAACGCCTCGATGTATGACGGCTCGACCGCCGCCGCGGAGGGCTGCCTGCTCGCCGTGCGCGCGACTCGCCGCTCCAGGCTGGTCGTGTCCAGGTCCTTCCACCCCGAGTGGCTGCGGGTTCTCGAGACCTACACCTCGGGGATGGGGCTGGAGATCGAGCTGGTCGGGAGCGAGTCGGAGCCCTGGAGGCTCGATCCACGCGATGTGGAGGCGGCGGTGGACGAGCGCACGGCGTGCGTCCTGGTGCAGTACCCGAGCTTCTACGGCGCGATCGAGGACCTCGAGGCGTTCGCCCGCGCCGCGCACGGGGTCGGCGCGCTGCTGGTCGTCGCGGCCTACCCGATCGCGCTCGGGCTGCTGAAGCCGCCGGGCGCCCTGGGAGCGGACATAGTCGTCGGCGAGGGGCAGTGCCTAGGCACGGATCTCAACTTCGGAGGACCGTACCTGGGGCTGTTCGGCGCGAGCAGGGATTACGTGCGATACATGCCCGGGAGGCTCGTGGGCGCGACGAAGGACCTCGAGGGCAGGCGGGGGTACGTGCTGACGCTCCAGACGCGGGAGCAGCACATCCGCCGCGAGAAGGCGACGAGCAACATCTGCACGAACGAGGCGCTGAACGCGCTCGCGGCGACCGTGTACCTCTCGCTGATGGGCAGGCAGGGGCTGAGGCACGTGGCGCGGCTGTGCCTGAACAACGCGCACTACCTGGCCGACCGGATCGGGGAGCAGGCGGGCTGGGAGGTGCTGACGCCCGAGCCCTTCTTCAACGAGTTCGTCGTCCGCTGCCCGGTGCCCGCCTCAGAGGTTGTGTCGAGGCTGCTCGAGAGCAACGTGCTGGCCGGGCTCGACCTGGGCAGGCTGGCGCCCGAGCACTCGGACAAGCTGCTCGTGTGCGCGACCGAGATGAACACGAGGGCCGAGATGGACGCCTTCGCGGGCGCGCTTCGGCAGATCGAGGCACCGACCCGCGTCGTGGCGGGCAGGTCGGAGTAGGCCGTGAGCACCAGTTCGTCAGTCGAGACCCAGCAAACGATCAAGGTGCGAGCGCTCTTCTTCGCGCAGTTCCGCGAGGAGCTCGGCGAGCGCTCGGCGATCTGGGAGGTGCAGCGGGGCACGACCCCCGCTGATCTGCTCGATGACCTTTCGGGGCGGAGCCCGAGGATCGCGGGGCTCAGGGGAGTCGTGAGGGTGATGGTGAACGGGGAGTTCGCGGAGATGAGCGTGCCCCTCGAGGACGGCGACGAGCTGGCCTTCATCCCGCCGGTGGCAGGAGGCAGCGGGTGTACCTGATCACCGAACAGCGGCTGGACCTGACCGCGCTGCTAGAGGCGGTGTCGCACCCCGGTGCGGGCGGCATCGCGCTGTTCGTCGGGATCGTGAGGGACAACAACGACGGCAGGCAGGTACACTGCCTCGAGTACGAGGCGTACGACTCCGCGGCCGAGGCCAGCCTGCGGAAGATCGGCGGCGAGGCCGAGGCCCGCTGGCCGGGGGTCAGGGTGGCGGCGGGGCACCGGACGGGCAGGCTCGGGATCGGGGAGCCGAGCGTGATCGTCGCCGCGAGCGCCCCGCACAGGGCAGAGGCTTTCGAGGCGTGCCGTTACGTGATAGACACGCTCAAGGCGGAGACCCCGATCTGGAAGAAGGAGGTCTTCGAGGGCGGTGAGGTCTGGATCGGCGAGGGAGCCTAGTCCACGGGTACCCCAGTGACTGTTATCCCGACACGTCGAAATCCCCCTTGGCTCGCCTACACCGCGTGTTCGCGAGCCCCGAACGGGCCGTAGAGCGGCGTGACCGGGGGGCGAGGAAGAAGACGATCAGCTATGGCTGGTCAGGAGCGCGACTGCGATCCAGATCAGCCAAAGGAAGGAGCCGATTGTCTGCCACTTCCCCGCGCGAGCCACGTCTTGCGCGCTAATTCTCTGAGGGTCCTGGAACAGTCTTAGGATCCGCCCGATGACTCTAGGGCTCGTCCGGTACACTGTCGCTATTTCCTCGCTCAGCGTCAGCTCACAGACACCACTGCCCAGCGTCAACACCCAGGCCACGAGACCCCAGTAGACGCTGAGCCGGAGATCCCTGGTCACGAACACGGCGAAGACGAGCATAGCTGGCAGGGCGACCGGCGCACCGTATACGTAGATCCGAGCGAGCAGCGTACGACTCACGATCCCAACGTCTCCACCCTCACGGGCCGAACCGGTACCATATCGTCGGGCAATGCTCCTTCACTTCACCCCAGCCGACCTCGAAGC
>CADDYR010000089.1 GCA_902810765.1 Chloroflexota bacterium | reverse complement strand
TCAGGTTGGGCGAGCGGGTGGGAGTGCCCTGGCTCGCGTGGGCGTGCGGGGAGTGTGAGTACTGCCGGCGCGGCCAGGAGAACCTGTGCGAGTACGGTCGCTTCACCGGCTACGATGTGGACGGCGGCTACGCCGAGTATCACGTCGCGGACGAGCGCTTCGTCTACCCCATCCCCGAGGGCTACCCCGACGAGCAGGCGGCGCCGTTGCTCTGCGCGGGCGTGATCGGATACCGGGCACTGAGGCTGGCCGGAGCACGCGACGTCCGCAGAGTCGGACTGTACGGCTTCGGGGCCTCCGCACACATCGCGATCCAGGTGCTCGCCCACTGGGGCGCGGACGTCTACGTGTTCACGCGCTCCCCGGAGCATCGAAGGCTTGCAGAGGAGCTCGGGGCGATGTGGACCGGCCGGGCGGAGGACGACCCCGGCGAGCCCATGGACAGCTCGATCATCTTCGCGCCCGCGGGCTCACTCGTGCCGACGGCGCTCGCTGGGCTGCGCAGGGGCGGCACGCTCGTCCTGGCGGGCATACACATGAGCCCGATCCCCCAGATGGACTACCAGCTGCTGTGGGGGGAGAGGGTGCTCAGGAGCGTCGCGAACGCGACGAGGCAGGACGCGGAGGAGCTGCTCGCGCTCGCTCCGGAGATCCCGATCCGCACCGAGGTGGGGGTCAGGGACCTCTCCGAGGCGAACGAGGTGCTGCGCGACGTGAAGGAGAGCCGGGTGTCCGGTGCGGCGGCGCTGCGGGTATCGCGGGGCGCCTAGCCTGCGTCAGGCCGGCGCGGCGGCGAGCTTCCGCGCGAGCTCGACGAAGTACTCGAGCGCCCGCGGGTTCCTCGTCGAGTCGGGGTTGGCGGCCCTCTCGAGCGGCATCCCCATGAGTATCCTCTTCACGGGCACCTCGAGCTTCTTGCCGCTCAGCGTGCGCGGCACCTCCTCGATCTGGAGGATCTCGTCCGGCACCTGTCGTGCCGAGAGCGCTCCCCGGATCGTGCCTCTGATCCGCTCCCTGAGGTCGTCATCGAGCGTCGCGCCCTCCCTCAGCACCACGAACAGGGGCATGTAGTACCCGCCGCCCGGCCTCTCGAGGCCCACCACCAGGCTGTCCAGCACCTCCGGCAGGCCCTCGACGGCGCTGTAGATCTCGCTGCTGCCGATCCTGATCCCCTGGCGGTTGATCGTGGAGTCCGACCTGCCGTAGATGAACGCGCCCCCCGCCGGGGTTATCCTCACCCAGTCGCCGTGCCGCCACACGCCGGGATACATCTCGAAGTAGCTCTCGCGGTAACGGCGGCCGTCGGGGTCGTTCCAGAAGCAGATCGGCATCGAGGGCATCGGCTCGGTGATGACCAGCTCGCCTGTCTCGCCGACTACCGACCGGCCCTCCTCGTCGAACGCCTCGACCTTCGCGCCGAGCGCGCGGCACTGTATCTCCCCGGCGCGAACCGGGAGCAGCGCGCAGCCCGTGAGGAAGGCTGTGCACAAGTCGGTGCCGCCGCTCGCCGACGCGAGCCACAGGTCGCGCCTGACGTGCTCGTAGACCCAGGCGAACCCCTCGGGGGGCAGCGGCGAGCCGGTGGAGCCGACGCTCCTGAGCCTCCCCAAGTCGAAATCCCTGCCGGGCTCGACGCCCTGCTTCGCGCAGGAGGCGATGTACGCCGCGCTCGTGCCGAAGAGCGTCATCCCCGCCTCCTCGGCGAAGCGCCACAGCGCGCCGTGGTCCGGCCAGGCGGGCGAGCCGTCGTAAAGCAGGATGGTGGAACCCACCGCCAGGCCGCTCACCAGGTAGTTCCACATCATCCAGCCGGTGGTGGTGAACCAGAAGAACCTGTCGCCCGGCCCCAGGTCGTGGTGGAGCGAGAGGGCACGAAGGTGCTCGAGCAGGATGCCGCCGTGGCTCTGCACGATCGCCTTCGGCAGCCCCGTCGTGCCCGAGGAGTACAGCACCCACAGGGGGTGCTCGAAGGGCACCTGCTCGAGCTCGAGGGTGCCGCCCCGCCGGAGCACGTCCCTCCAGGAGAGCGTGCCCGGCTCGGGGGCGTCGGGTTGCAGGTAGGGCACGAGGACGGTGCGCTCGAGGGTGGGCAGCGAGCGTCGCAGCTCCCGCACGACCCCACGCCGGTCGAAGGGCTTGCCCCCGTAGCTGTAGCCGTCCACCGCGAACAGCACCTTCGGCTCGATCTGGTAGAACCTGTCGAGCACGCTCGGGCTGCCGAAGTCGGGCGAGCAGGACGACCATATCGCGCCGAGGCTTGCGGTGGCCAGGAACGCCACCACCGCCTCCGGCACGTTCGGGAGGTAGGCGACCACCCTGTCCCCGCGCCCGACTCCCATCTCCCGCAGCGCGGAGGCCACCGAGGCCACCTGCTCCCGAAGCTCCTCCCGGCCGACCACGGTGAGCGGACGCAGCTCGGACCGGAACACGATCGCCGGGGCGTTGCCCGTGTCTCTCAGCGCGTGCTCCACGTAGTTCAGCTCCGCGCCCTCGAACCAGCGGGCGCCGGGCATCTCGTGCGAGGAGAGGACGCGCTCGTACTGCCTGGACGCGCGCACCTCGAAGAACTCCCAGACGCTCGCCCAGAAGTCCTCTACGTGGCTCACCGACCACTCCCATAGGGAGGCGTAGTCGTCGCAGCGCACACCCTTTCTGTCGGCGAGCCAGCGCATGTAGCGCGCCATGTTGCTTCGGGACCGGAAATCCTCTGACGGGGTCCAGAGCAGGGTGCCCTCCCCGATGGGTCTCATGCCTTACCAGCCCTCCTGTCCCACCGCCAATCCATAGCATACCTCATGTGGGGCGTCCGCGAGCGGAGAGACGCTCTCAAGGCATACGGCACGAGGCTCAGCGGAGGGCGAGGGCCTCGCGCAGGATCGCCTGCTTGCCGGAGTCGCGCTCGGTCCGCTCGAGCGCGCGCACCCCCTCCGCCAGCCCCTCCTCGTGGCTCGTGATCAGTGTCATCACGAGGTAGCGGTAGATGTTGTACAGATTCGTCCTGCGCAGGAAATCGAACAGGAAGTCGCGGTACTCGTCGCGCGCCTCGTGCTCCAGCAGCAGGTCGAACAGCCCCAGCAGCACGATCTCGTCCTCGCTCTCGCCGTACCTCTCGACCAGCCGCGCGAGCAGGGTGCGGGGCAGCCGGACGAGGTGGCGCAGGCACTCGGCGAGCACGTCCGATACGTACTCCCCATCCCGGAGCGCGTATGCGTAGACTGGCAGGAGCTGGTCCTGCGAGGCGAGCACGCGCACGGCCGTGACCGCGGGCTCGCCCGACGTCTTCCAGGTGTACTCGTGGTCGTTGAGGAGGCGCACCGCGTGGTAGCCCGCGAGCTCGCCGTCCAGGTCGTTGAGGGCGAGCAGCCCGGCGGCCCGCAGGTCGCCCGCCTCCTCGCCGTACAGAAACTCGTAGGTGGTGACGGCGTGCTCGAGCAGGGGCACGTCCTCGGGCAGCGAGATCGGGCGGAGCGCCTGCAGGATGGCCGCGCGGATCGTCCCACCGGGGTCCCGGCGGGGGCCGCGCGCGTCGCAGCGCTCGTAGCGCCCGAGCAGCACCCGGCGATACCTCTCGTCCCCGCTCTCGCCGAGCACCTTCACTGCGGCCGTCACGGCCTGCGGATCCTTCGCCTTCTCGACGAGCGTCGCAGCGTACCCGGCCCGAGCCCCCGGATCATTCGTCAGCTCCTCGATCTTCCGCAGCGCGCTCGTGCCTTCGTCCACTTCTGGCCCCTCCTGAGAGCTTCGGAGACTTGTAATGCCGGCTCGGAGCCGACTATCCTGAAGAGCGCCGATACAGGGGATGTCCGTGACCACCGGGTCCGGAGCAGCCGCGCCCCGGCTGTGCAGGTTCGCCCCGGGCCGCCACGATTCTATCACACGCCATGGCAGGCAGATCACCACGAAAGGAAGTCATCGTACCGATGAACCAGCCTCACAATGAGTATCTGCTCCGGCGCCAGTACCCGGACTCCTCTCGCCTCAGAGCGCGTCAGGAGCTGCACGCCCGTTTCGGCACGAACCCCCAGGGCTTCTTCCGCTGGGTGTTCGATCAATTCAACCTTCCGCCCGAGGCCAGGATACTCGAGCTGGGCTGCGGATTCGGCGGGCTGTGGAAGGCCAACCTCGAGAGGCTCCCCGAGGGCTGGAGCATGCCCCTCACGGACCTGTCCGAGGGAATGCTGCGGGACGCCAGGGAGAACCTGCGGGGCTCGGGCCTTCGGATCGCGTTCGCCATTGCCGACGCGCAGGAGACACCGTTTCCCGAGCGCAGCTTCGACGCCGTGGTCGCCAACCACATGCTGTACCACGTGCCGAGCGTGCAGAGGGCCGCCTCCGAGATAGCGCGGGTGCTGAGGCCCGGCGGGAGGCTGTACGCCGCGACGAACGGGCTGTCCCACATGCGCGAGGCGCAGGAGCTGACCGAGCTGCTCGCGGAGCCCGAGCTGCGCAGGGAGCCAGTGGCCACGGGCGCCGACCGCTTCGGGCTCGAGAACGGGCCGGAGCAGCTCGCTCCCTGGTTCGGCCGCGTCGAGGTCCGGAGGTATCCCGAATCGCTGCGCGTGACGGAGGCTGCTCCGCTCGTCGCCTACATCCTCTCGACCCGCCGCGCGGACGAGATCCTCGATCCCCTTCCGCAGGACGAGGCCGAGCGGCGGGTGCGCGACCTTGCCGGGCTGCTCGAGAGCCGCATCGCCGCCGAGGGGGCCATACACATCACCAAGGACTCGGGCATGCTCGTGGCGTGGCAGGAAGATTCAGGGCGCCCGTGAGCACCGGGGAGGTCGTTGCCCGGAGGGGGTTGGATTGAGAGTCCGGTTCCCGACTCCGCATCACGAGGACCTGCTCGAAGCCGAGCTCGCCGGGCTCCGAGCCGATCCGGGCGTGCTGGGTGTGATGTTGTGCGGATCGCTCGCGCGCGGCACCGCCCGCGAGAACTCGGACATAGACCTGCTCGTCGTCCTGGCCGACGGGGAGGCCGAGCGGGCCCGTCGGAAGCGTCACGGCTCCCTCACCATCGAGGAGATCGGCCGCACGTCGTCCGGATGGGTGCAGCGGTTCTCGCCGTCGCGGGTGGGGGACGAGTCGTGGGGATACGCCTTCCTCGAAGGCATCATCCTGCACGATCCCCACGGCGTGGTCGCCCGGCTCGTCTCCGCAGCGGCCGATGCGCACGCGTCATATCGCGTGTCACGGCACATCAAAGCTCACTACGCGTGGCTGTGGGATCACGTCCGACCCAAGATGGAGGCCGTGCTTCGCGGCAACGACGCGACCGAGATCGGGTGGGCGGTGGCCGTGATGACGAACCCGCTGGTCGAGACGCTGTGGGCGATCAACGAGCGCCCCCTGCCATCGAGGGACCTGGGCCGCTTCGAACGACACCTGGATGACCTCACCGTCCCGGACGAGGCGTCGGCGCTTGTGCACCGGATGCTGCGGTCCTCTCCGAGGGAGGCGCTGCGCCTGCAGCTGCGCTTGCTCGACCTGGCCGTGCCGTACCTCCGGCGGGGTGATGCCGCCGATCCGCCCGAAACGTGATACTGCGGAGCCTGCGCCGTGCGCGACGCACGGCATCTTGAGCGGAGTCATCTTCTGAGTTAGAATGCACGTCGCACTCTGACGCCCCGGCCCTCGTACCCGGAGCGCTGAACTGGAGAAATGCGATGAGACGGCTCCACCTGACGCTGATCCTGATCCTGGCCGTGCTGCTCGGACCCCTCCTGAGCGTGAAGCCCGCGCACGCGACGGCATCGCTCGACGCGGTGCTCGCGCAGCTGCAGAGCGCCGTGGACACGTACCACGCGCGGACGGGGGCCTATCCGACCGACCTCACCCCGAACCGGACGCGCCCGGGGATCGAGATAGACTTCGGCGCGGCCAGCCACGGAGTCCGGTTCGTCCCCGACGTCCTGCCCTCGGAGCCCGACCAGATCGCTACCGACTACGGCCTCTGGCAGATCAACGGCGAGACTCTGTACTTCGGGGTCGCCCAGGCCGGGCAGGTGTTCGCCACTCAGGACCCGCCCGCGGACGGGCAGTGGACGAGCGACTACACGATCGTGTACGCGCGACCGAGGGCGGAGTTCCCGACGACCCTCCGTTCGCTCTGGAATTCGGGGCCCGAGCGCCACCTGCTGACGGGCGCGGTGTACTACGCCTACCCGAGCGAGGTCAACGGCTCGGACGGCGACCTCGAGGCCGCGGCGCGCGTGTTCGCACACTTCGACTACGTGGTGCTGGGCGCGGGGCTCGAGGATCCATCGCACCCCGATCACGCCAACACGGTCCGGATAATCGAGCTCACACACCAGCTCCGGCCCACCACCCGTTTCGCGGGCTACATAGACCTCGGGGTCTCCGCGCCGTGGGACGAGAACTACTCGCTCGATCAGCTGCGCCAGCACGTCGAGGCGTGGCGGGCGATGGGTGTGGACGGAATCCTGTGGGACGACGCGGGCATGGACTTCGGCGTGAGCCGCGACCGGCTGAACTATGCGCTCGACCTCGCACACGAGGACGGCCTCTTCGCCGTGATCAACGCCTGGAACCCGGACGACGTGTTCAGCACCGCCGGTGGGCTCGCCCCACCTCACGTGCTGCACGGCGACCTGTACGTGCTGGAGAGCTTCGACGGATGCTGGTACTGCGAGGGCTCGTGGCCCCAGTGGAGCTACTGGGAGCAGAAGGCCGCTGCCGCCCAGCGGTACGCTCACGAGTACCCCGTGGGTCTGTGGGCGCTGAGCAGCTATCCGGGAAACGGCCCGAGCGAGGCCCAGTGGGAGCAGCTGCAGTCCCTCGCACGGCAGGTCGGAGCTACGGTCGTGGGCGCCGGGACGCAGTACTACTCCGCGGCGTCGGGACAGCTCTGGGTCCCGCCGGGTCGCTAGGGCCACGATCCTATGGAAGGCGACCGCGGCTCGAGGAGCGTGGGAACGTCCGAGTCGCTCTACGTCAGCTTCCCGGCACCCGGCAGGGTCGAGGTGGCGAGCGAGCGCGTGCCCGATCCCGGCCCCGGGGAGGTGCTCTGCCGGGCGGCGCGCTCGCTGATCAGCACGGGCACCGAGACCTTCTGCCTGCGCGGGGTGTTCGATCCGGACACCAACTGGGAGCGCTGGGTGAGATACCCGTTCCGGCCGGGCTACAGCATGGCCGCTCGGGTGGTCGCCGCGGGCAGTGGGGTGCAGGACTTCCGTGAGGGCGACCTCGTCGGCGTGTGGGCTCCGCACCAGCAGCTCTTCACGGCACCCTCCGCGTCGCTCCACAGGATTCCCGCGGGCATCGGTCCCGAGGAGGCGGCGTGGGCCGCCCTCGCCACGACCACCCAGCTCGCTGCGCGTCGCCCCGCTCTCCAGCTCGGCGAGACGGTCGGGATCGTGGGCCTCGGCCTGCTCGGACAGCTCGTCGTGCAGTGGATGAGCATCTCTGGAGCGCGCCGGATCGTGGCCGTTGATACCAGCTCCTACCGGCTCGAGGCAGCGAGGCGGCACGGCGCGACCCACACGATCGAGCGGAGCGTGGCGGATGCGCGCGCGGAGGTCGAGGAGCTCACGTGGGGCCGTATGCTCGACGTGGTCTTCGATGTTACCGGCGAGCCGTCGGTACTTCCCGCCGCGCTCCGGCTGCTGCGCCCGCAGGGCAGGCTCGTCCTCCTCGGAGACTCGCCGACGCCGACCCGGCAGCACCTCGCGCCGGGCGTGGTGAGCGACTCCCTCTCCATCCTCGGCGTGCACGCGAGCCTCGCGCCGCCCGTGGCGACGTACCAGAACCCGTGGACGAGGCCGGAGATGACCTCGCTCTTCTTCGAGACGCTGCTTCAGGGGAGGATGCGCGTGGACGACCTCGTGACGTCGCGCCACTCGCCGGCGGACGCGCCCGCCGTGTACGGACGCCTGGTGGAGGATCGCTCGCGCGAGATCGCCGTCATATTCGATTGGGACCTGCTGTCCTGATCCGTATTTATGACTTATGGACGGGGCGCTCAGCCCACCTCTCGCAGCCTGCCCGTGCCGACGTCGTAGACCGCGCCCGCAATCCGCACGTCGTCCGGGATCAGCTCCGAGCGCCTGAGCGCCTCGACGTCGTCCCGCACGCTCTGCTCGAGGTCAGAGAACGGCAGGAAGTCCCAGCCCGAGGCGTCCGCACCCAGCTCTTCGCGGATCCTGTCCACGAGCTCCTGATTGCTGAAGGTGAGCATCCCGCAGTCGGTGTGGTGGATGACCAAGACCTCGTTCGTGCCCAGCAGACGCTGGGAGATCACGAGCGAGCGGACGGCGTCCTCCGTAGCCCGGCCGCCCGCGTTGCGGATCACGTGGGCGTCTCCCAACTCCAGACCAAGGAAGCTCTGCGGGTCGAGTCGGGCGTCCATGCAGGTCAGCACGGCGAGACGACGGGCGGGCGCCTTCGGCAGGGCGTGCTTGTCGAAGCTCCGCGCGTATCGCTCGTTGGCTTCCAGCGCCTGGTCAATGGATGCCATCACTGCGCTCCTCTCCTCGCGGGAGACCCGCCGACTAGCTCTGGTGCTGGCTGGGGTCGTCCCAGTAGTACGCCTCGATGTCGTAGGTCGCCGGCTCCGGGATGATCCAAGGGTCCACGTACCCGTGGAGCGGAAGCTGCTCCCGCCTCGGCACGTTCCTGAGCCCTCGATTCGCCATGATGACCTGCGGGAAGTTGGCGACCACGCCCATTATGAACGGCCCCTGGTCTATATGGAACCTGAACACCTCCCATACCAGGTGGTTGCGCCTGACCGCGTCCGTCTCGGCGTTGATCTGGTCGAGCAGGCTCCAGAGCCTCCTGACGGGCTTGTAGAACTCCGGGTCGTCCGGCCCGATCCGCGGCGGGTGCCGCTTCCAGGGGTCGAGGTGGAGCTCCTGCTTGACCTTCTTCGAGTGGCGCAGGTACCACCACTGGCCGTGCAGTGGCGCCCACTCGCTGGCGGCGACAGGCACCCACCAGTTCGGATACAGAGGGTAGTCCGGGCCGTCGCCGACCTCCTGATCGGTCGTCGTGATGAGCTTGCCGGCGGACCACTGATCGTACCAGCCGGTGGGGGTTATCGGGTTGGGGCTGGAGTTGATGCCCACCGCCTGCCAGTCCTTCGCGAGCATCTCGTCGCGCCGCAGGAAGTCCCCGCCGCTGTTGCCCGTGGACCCTCCCGGGTAGTCGAGGGGGATCTTCAGGGGCGAGCCATCCGGGAACTCGCGGAAGCCGTCGCCGTTCACATCCTTCAGCCCCAGCTCGTCGAGCATCTTCTTCGCCTTCTCGGGGTCGTACTCGACGTAGCTGTCGCGCCAGCTCCTGTACAGCTCCTGGCCGCCGGGGATATAGAACTGCACGCACTTCGGGCTCTCGGTGCCGGTCGTGAGCTCGCCGGTGTTGAAGTACAGCGCCTTGCGCACCCTCGGCCTGTTGAAGGCGTGCGAGAGCGCCTGGCGGAACTTCGGGTTGCGGAACAGGTCACGGTACTTCTTGTCGTGGTAGTCGAGGTTGAAGTACAGAGCCGAGCCCGTGCCGGAGCCGGAGTCCCAGTACAGCAGGTCCAGGTTGCTCTTCGACTGCGTGGCCTTGAAGCTCGACACGTCGGCGAGGGTGAGCCCTATCCAGGACCCGTCCACGTAGTCGGCCTTCCCCTGCTGGATCTGGATCCTCATCACCTGCGGGTCCTGGACGTTCGTCCAAACGACCTGCTCCATGAACGGCAGCTGGTTGCCCCAGCGGTCAATGCACCAGTAGTAGGGATTCGGCTCCCAGGTGGAGGACTGCCCCTTCCTGTACTGCTTCAGCTTCCAGCCGGTCATCACCGGGTTGTCCGGGTTCGTTGCCCAGTCCAGCTTCGAGTTGAACAGGTCCGTCCACTTCTTCGGATTGAGCTTCTTGTTGTACTTGATGTGGAACTGCTCTAGGTAGTGCTTCGGGTCCATCCACTGCGGCCCCTCACCGCGGTTCACCCAGCACGCGGTCTTCTCGGCAAAGAGCGGCGATGGCGTGTCGAAGGCGACCTTCAGGGTGTAGTCATCGAGCTTCGTGAGCTTGGCCGGGGTGCCCTTGCTGGAGACGAAGTCGTCGGGAGGAGACTGGTTGAGCTCGGGCACGCCCACCTCGTCCTCCCACCAGAACAGGATGTCGTCCACCGTCCAGGGTTTGCCGTCGGACCACTTCAGCCCCTTGCGGAAGTGGAACGTCCACTCGGTCGTCTGCTCGTTCGACTCCCAGGACTCGGCGAGCCCCGGTCCCACCTCCTGGCCGTCCCGGAGCCACCTGAGGGGCGAGTGGCCATACATGCTCTCCTGCTGGAGGTGGGTCGTGGACCAGTCGCTCGTGTCCGAGCAGATGGAGTTCATCACCCCTCCGTACTTCCCCTCGGTGCACCAGGGATGCGGCACGACGTAGGGGTTGTCGGGAAGTCGCTGCTCGACGGGAGGGAGCTTGCCCGCCTTCACGAGCGCGGCGAACGTCGGAGACTCCTTGTACCGCCCCGAGAACCTGATCGGCTTGATCGGGAGGTTGCTCGTGATGCCCGTGACTCCCTGGCCCGGGACGGTTCCGGTCGCGGCCGCAGTCGCGGAGGTCCCGGAGCTGGTCGCTGAGCCCACTGGTGTGCTCCCGCCCGCGGGCGAGCTCTTGGTCGCAGTCGGTGCGTTTCCCGCCACACCGTTCCCGCCGGCGTTTGTCCCCTTCGATGCTCCGCAGGCTGCGACCACCACGCTGGCGGCGGCCACCGCCATCCCGCGCAGAAAGCCTCGCCTGTCCATCCTGTTGCCCTCCTGCACGACCTCTCGCCTCCTTCCCGAGGTCACACGACCTCGACCCTCACGCCCTGCTCCTCGAGTGCCCCGACCATCTGAGACGGAGCCGCCGAATCGGTTATCACCAGCGATACGGCGCGGATCGGGGCGACTCGCATGGTGCAGACCTTGCCGAGCTTCGTGTGGTCCGCGAGCACGATCGTCTCCGCCGCGGCCCTCATGATCGCCCGATCCGTCTGCACCTCGGCCACGTTGTCTGCCGACAGTCCGTACTCGGGCGCGAGACCGGGCGTGCCCATGAACAGCTTGTCCGCCCGCAGCCCCTCGAGCACGTCCTCGGCGATGGAGCCCACGAGCGAGAGCCACGAGTGCCTCAGCACCCCGCCCACGACTATGGTCGTGATGTGGGAGTACTCCGCCAGCGAGGACGCGACGTTCAGCGCGTTCGTGATCACCGTGAGGTCCCGCTTCGAGGCTAGGTGCGGCACCAGGCAGGCGGTGGTGGTGCCCCCGGACAGGATGATGGTCTCGCCGTCCCGCACGTGCCGGGCGGCGGCCTCGGCGATGCGCCTCTTCTCCCCGATCTGCAGCGACTGGCGCGCGAGCAGCGGCCGCTCGGGCTCTCCCCTCGTGAACCCGGCGCGGCGGGGCACCGCCCCACCCCTGCCCCTGACAACGAGGCCCATCCTGCTCAGCTGCGCCAGGTCGCGGCGCACGGTGGCCTCGCTCACGCCGAACCGGGCGCTGAGCTCGGCTATCGCCGCGCCCTCTCGCTCGTCTATGAAGCTCACCATCCGACGCCTGCGCTCCACGTCCAACGGACGACGCTCGGCCATCCACGCCTCCGACAGTGCAGAGTCGAGGCGATACTATCACCACCGCTCGCCTTTGTCAACTATCGAGCACAATCACTTGCGCGATACTGCTCGTTCGTGCATACTAGGGCGCGACGAGTCGGTTCGAGAGATCTGAGGAAAGGGGCTCAACATGCCCAAGATCACGTTCATCGGAGCCGGGAGTACAGTGTTCGCGAAGAACCTGCTCGGGGACATCCTCTCCTACCCCGAGCTGGCGAGCTCGACGATCAGCCTGTTCGACATAGACCAAGAGAGGCTCTCTACCTCCACCCTCGTCGCGCACAAGGTCGCCGAGGCCCTCGGGGCGCACCCCCGCATCGAGTCCACGACCGACCGCAGGGCCGCGCTCGACGGGGCCGACTACGCCATATGCATGATCCAGGTCGGCGGGTACAGGCCCTGCACCGTCACCGACTTCGAGGTGCCAAAGAAGTACGGGCTCCGACAGACGATCGGCGACACCCTGGGCATCGGTGGCATCATGCGGGGGCTCCGCACGATCCCGGTCGTGCTCGACATGTGCCGTGATATGGAAGAGCTCTGCCCCGACGTCACCTTCCTGAACTACGTGAACCCGATGGCGATGCTGTGCTGGGCCGTGAGCCGGGCGAGCAGGATCAGGACGGTGGGGCTGTGCCACAGCGTGCAGTACACCGCGTACGAGCTCGCCCGCGACATCGGCGTCCCCCTCGAGGAGATCAACTACGTCTGCGCCGGCATCAACCACATGGCGTTCTACCTGCGCTTCGAGCGCAACGGCGAGGACCTGTATCCGCAGATCAGGAAGGTATACACCGAGGGTCGGGTGCCCGAGTACAACCGAGTGCGCTACGAGGTCCTGATGAAGCTCGGCTACTTCGTCACCGAGTCGAGCGAGCACTTCAGCGAGTACGTGCCCTGGTTCATCAAGCGCGACCGCCCGGACCTCATCGAGACGCTCAACATACCGCTGGACGAGTACCCGCGCCGGTGCGAGGCGCAGATCGCGGGCTGGGAGCGGATGCGCAAGGAGTTCGAGAGCGACCAGCCGATCACCATCGAGCGCAGCCCGGAGTACGGCTCGCTCATCATCCACAGCATCGAGACGGGCGTGCCGCGCGTGATCTACGGCAACGTGCCGAACCGCGGGCTCATATCCAACCTGCCGGAGGGCTGCTGCGTCGAGGTGCCGTGCCTGGTGGACAAGAACGGCGTCCAGCCCACCTCGGTGGGGGAGCTGCCGCCGCAGCTCGCGGCGCTGATGCGCACGAACGTCAACGTGCAGGAGCTCACGGTCGAGGCCGCGCTCACCGGCAACCGCGCTCACGTGTACCACGCGGCGATGCTCGACCCGCACACCGCCGCCGAGCTCGACCTCGACCAGATCTGGAGCCTCGTGGACGACCTGATCGAGGCGCACGGGGACTGGCTGCCGGAGCTCAGCCGAGGGTGACGCGTTTCCTCACCATCACCCTGAACGCCGCCGTGGACACTACGTACTTCCTGAGTCGTCTGGAGCGCGGCGGGGTGAACCGGGTGGCGCGCAAGGTCGCGCTGCCGGGGGGGAAGGGGAACAACGTGGCGAAGGTGCTAGCCGCGCTTGGGCGCCAGGTAGTCGCCTCGGGCTTCGTCGCCGGGCACACCGGACGGCAGATCGCGGACGGGCTCGAGCGGCTCGGCGTGCGGCCCGGCTTCCTCGAGGTGCCGGGGGAGTCGAGGGTGTGCATCAGCGTGGTCGAGGAGTCCGGCGCGATCACCGAGCTGCTCGAGCCAGGGACGGAGGTCCCGCCCGAGAGCGCCGAGCGGTTCCCGGGCCTCGCGAAGGAGCTGGCGGCCGAGGCAGGCACGGTCGCGATCTGCGGCAGCCTGCCGCCCGGCCTCCCTAAAGACTACTACGCGCGGCTCGTCCGGGAGCTGCGCGGGGTTGGGGCGCTCGTCGCGCTCGACGCAAGCGGGGAGGAGCTGCGCCTGGGGGTCGAGGCGGGGCCAGACCTGATCGCGCCGAACGCGGACGAGATGTCGGCTCTGATGGGCGGGCGCGCGGAGGTGGAGGAGATGGTGGAGTACGCCCGGAGCGAGCTGATAGGGCGGAGGCTCCCGTCCGACGCCCGCGTGCTGCTCACGCTCGGAGAGAGGGGCGCGGGGCTGATATCCTCGGACGAGGTCGTGTTCGCCCGAGCGCCCCGCGTGGAGGTGGTGAACCCTGTGGGCTCGGGCGATGCGCTGCTCGCGGGCTACCTCGATGCCCGCTCCCTGGGGAGGACGACCGCGAGAGCCTTCGGTGGGCAGTCGCGGCGGGCACTGCGGCGGCACTCCACGAATCGCCGGGGGTCGTCGAGCCCGAAGACGTGCGCAGGCTC
>CADDYR010000088.1 GCA_902810765.1 Chloroflexota bacterium | reverse complement strand
GGGCAGTAGTGGCCCTATCTGCTCCCAAGCCTCGTCTGTGAGCTCTCCTCGTCCAGGCATGGCCTCCCTCGTTACCGTCAACGCGACAGTATACTAACGAGAGCACATTCATCAGACACACCCTAGTCGCGAGCGCCTGGTAGGCGCCATCTGCTGCGTCTGGAAGTCCGGCGGAGCAGCCTAATGCAGACACGAAGAGCGTACCCGAGCGACGCCGGCGGCGGGGCTGCCCGCGGCGACTGACCTGCGGCCGTTCCTGTGACATAATAGGGGCGCTGGCGGGGAGGTGTGCGATGAGAGGCACGCGGGGCATCCTGATCGCCGCGCTGCTCGCGGCGCTCGCCGCCTGCACTGGAGGCTCGATGTCACAGACCGGGCCCGTGCGGCATCCCGCGGCCACCCCGACCGCCAACAACCCCTACGGCAACCTCGGCGACGTGAGGGTCTGGGCGAGCTGCGACAGGCGGACGAAGGGCGCCGCAGTCGAGAACCTCTCCTTCTTCCCGATCACCGTCACCCGCGTCGCCGTCACCACGCCCGAGGATCGTGTGGAGATGGAGGACGTGGTGAAGCGCTTGCTGCAGCACCCCATCGCGAGGAGCGTGAAGGTGGGACCGAACGGTGACATCGCCTCCTTCCAGGCGCCGATGGACGTGCGCGACGCGGACGGGTTCATAATCGAGATCGCGGGCCTGGTGCCGGGCGGCTACACGGTCGGACCGGGAATACACATGACCGACATGCGGCGGAAGCCGGGCTCCTTCGTCCGCATCCACGTGGACTGCGCGAACGATGTCAACCAAGGCCCGGTCTAGCCGCGCCCTCGAACCGGTAGGCCGATACGGAACCCGGGTAGACACCCCACGCCCGAAGTCCTGTTGCCACCCACGTCTGTAATCCCGAGCCCTCCCCCCTGTCATCCTGAGCCCTTCGCGTAGTTTACCCTCGAGCGTAGCGAAGGACCCGAGAGCCTGCCCTGAGCGGGAGCGAAGGGGTAAACTCCGCGAAGGATCTGAAAGGTCTGGATAGATTCTTCGGCCCGCGGCCTCAGAATGACAGGGGAGGAGGGGGCCTCGGAATGACGGGCTCATCACCCGGACCCGGTGTGATCCGCTGCCGCGGGCACACGCCGAGCGCGCAACGGGCTAGCCTTCCTCCTCTTCGTCCGGGCGCTCGAGCTCCGGCTCGGCCTCCGGATGGATCTCCTGGTACTCCTGCTCGAGCCTGACGCCCTCGCGGTCGCTGTCCGCCCGCTCCTCGACTACCTCCTCCGGGGTCTCGCCGCCGGTGATGTTGCCTATCTCGGCCTCTGGGGTGGTCTCCTCGGGCTGCGTGAGCGTGTTGTCCTCCGACCTGATGGCCACGTCCTCCGGTGGTCCTCCCTCGGAGTCGGCGGTCGGGTCGCTTTCCGGCTCCGCGCCGAAGTTGCCGGCGCCCTCGGCCTCGGCGTCCGGCAGCCTCGTCCTTCGCTCCCTGTCTTCCTCGCTCATATGGGCCTCCCCTGGCTTCGATCCACGTCCTCCTGCAAGAGACCTGCCAGGCGCGGCTACCACCGGGTATGCCCGTGGCTCTCGAACGGAGGGGTGGAGTAGATCCGGTGTGCTTACGTGTTCATGTTGAGGATGGTGCCGGAGGCTCCGTTGCAGCCCATGAACACCGTCGCGCCACGAACCGCCACCTATCTGTCCAGATACGCCCTGTCGTTGTTCATTCCCCGAGTGCCTCCACCGTCCAGGCCGGGCAGGGATACGGCGAACGTCATGTCCTTCGAGGTGCCCTCAGGAGCCTCGTAGGAGGCGCTCTTCCCCGGCGGGATGCGCTTGTCGCGCGCGATCACCCTGCCGCTGTACACGGGCTTGAACTCCTGATTGGGCTTCATCGCCGTTTCTAGCGTGACCAGCGTGACCGAGCTTACGGCGACGGTGAACCGGGCCGTCGAGACGTTCTCGACCGTCACGTACTCGGGCGTGCCGGTCCTGGAGCATCTGATGTCGACCGTCACATAAATGGATCGTGCCGCCTGCGTCGCGGACGAGCTCCTGCCCCCGGCCGCCTTGCCAGGCCCAGCGTTGCAGCCTGTGAGCAGGAGCAGGGAGATGAGCGCGAGTGCCAGACTCGACCTCCGGAGGATGTCCATACTCCCAATCCTCCCGAGCAGCGAGAACAGGATCTGTTGGGCCTACATAAGATCAGTGTGCTCCATTCTCCATTATAGTAGCTCCCCGGCTCACCAAGCATATCTAGACTATGGGGGAGCCACTTGATTACTCGGCTGGTATCATAACGGTCGTGCGACACACGCCCGGATTGTGCCACCATACCGTTCAAGCTCGCTTTCCCATCTCACCAGAGGTTTGGCCCTGGTCCTGTCGCCTATACACGCGATCCCAGTCGATGAGGGACGATGCGGTTCGTGGGAGGGATGATGAAGCGCTGAGAGGAGGTAGTTGGTGGGCATCGCAAGCTCCAGCCTGCATCCGTTCGACGTGGTCGTGTACGGCGCGACCGCGGGCGGAGCCCTGGCCGCGATCGCGGCGGCTCGGGAGGGAGTCCGAGTCGGACTCGTCGAGCCGGGCGGGCACGTGGGAGGCATGGTGTCGGGAGGGCTCGGCTGGACCGACCGGGGAGACCGGCGTGTGATCGGAGGGCTCGCGCTCGAGTTCTACGAGAGGGTCGCGCGCCGCTACGGGGTGGACACCTGGGACCTGCTCGGGCCCGAGCCGCACGTCGCGGAGGGTATCCTCCGAGACTGGCTCCGGGAGGCTGGGGTCGCACTCTTCCTTCGCTCCCCGCTCGCTCGCGTCGAGCGGGGCGATCGGACGATACGACGCATCACGGCCGAGGACGGCCGGACGTTCGAGGCCAGGGCGTTCGTGGACGCGAGCTACGAGGGCGACCTGATGGCCGGCACGGAGGTATCTTACGCGATCGGCCGGGAGTCGGTCGAGCTATACGGAGAGAGCTGGGCGGGACGCCAGCCGATACGGCCCGATGCCCACAACTTTCGTGTTGCCGTCTCGCCGTTCGGGGGCGACGGAGAGCTGCTGCCCTTGATCCACGCCCGGCCGATGGTTCGCGAGGGAGAGGGGGACGGCGGCGTGCAGTCCTACTGCTTCCGGCTCTGCCTCACCGACCGGCCCGAGAACCGCCTGCCGTTTCCAAGGCCCGAAGACTACGACCCACGAGACTACGAGCTCCTCAGGCGATATCTCGCCGCGGCGGGCTCCGGGGTCACGGCGAGGAACATCTTCAGCCTCGGTGGGCGGCTGCCGAACGGCAAGTGCGACGCCAACTCCATCGGTCCCATATCCACGAACCTGCCGGACGGCAGCAGCTGGGAGTACCCGGACGCCGGTCCCGAGAAGCGAGGGGAGATCCGGGAACGACACCTACGATACACGCAGGGGCTGATGTACTTCCTTGCGAACGATCCGAGCGTGTCCGAACACATCCGGTCCGGGATGAGCGCCTGGGGGCTCTGCAGGGACGAGTTCGAGGATACCGACCACTGGCCGCATCAGCTCTACGTGCGCGAGGCGCGGCGGATGAGGGGAGAGTACGTGATGACGCAGGATGACCTGATCACCCGGCGCCGCAAGTACGACTCCGTCGGCGTGGGCTCGTACAACATAGACATACGCGAGGTGCAGCGGACGTGGATGTGGGTGCCGAGGTTCCCGAATCTCTCACCCGAGACGTTCAACGAGGGCTACCTGTCGGTGCCGGTGGAGCCCTACGAGATCCCGTACAGGTCGCTCCTGCCGCGCTACGACGAGTGCGACAACCTGCTCGTGCCGGTGTGCCTCTCGGCGTCGCACGTCGCTTTCTCCTCCACCCGTATGGAGCCGCAGTACATGCTGCTGGGGCACAGCGCCGGAGTCGCGGCCGCGATGGCTGTGAGGGAGGGCGTGGCGGTGCAGAGGGTGGACGCCTCGCGGCTGCGCGAGAGGCTCGTCGCGCAGCGCCAGGTGCTCGACGCGCCACAGCAGAGGAGGCTCGACTGAGGCCTCAGCCTTCCGCCGGACTCGGCCGGAGCTCGGGCACCGCGCAGTAGGCTCCCTCGCTGAACCCGACGGGCTGTACCCCGAACACGCGGTTGAATCGCGCCCTGTAGTTCTCCCAGGCGAGCGACGCGGCCAGCTCGACCATCTGGGCCTCGTCCAGATGCTGGCGCAGCTTGTCGAGCAGCTCGCGCGGCGGCTCGACCGGATGCTTCACCATCTCGACAGCAAGGTCTAGTACCAGCCGCTCGAGCTCGGAGAACGCGGGGCTCTCCCGGTAGTTCGGCAGGTCGCGCAGCTGTTCCTCGGTCACGCCGAGCTCTCTGCCAAAGGCAGAGCCTATGTCCAGTCAGAACGGGCACCCGATGAGCGAGCTGGTCTTGACCTCTCCCAGCGCCTTGAGGCGTCCGTCCAGCCGTGCGCTGAGCGCCTGCGCCGTCTCGAAGGCACCCACGGCCGCCATAATCGCCGGACGGCGCACGAGCAGCCTGACGAGGTCTGGGGTGCGGTCGTAGCGGGCGCGTCTGAACACCCTGTAGTAGGCGTGCAGGTTGTCGAGCAGGCCCATGGCCCTGATCCTCCTCATTCAGTCCGCTGCCGTGGAGCTCGTTGGCCGCCGCGCTCGCGGCCCCTAGCGCCGAACGACGGCCGAGGGGCTACTGCTGCGCGGGCTCCTCCTGTTGGAGCTGCTGCCTGCGGCGGGCTGCCTCGACCGCGTCGCGCAGGGCGCAGGCGGCATAAAGTGCGAGGATCGCGAGCGATATGCCCACGAGCCCCGCTCCTACCCACAGGTCGTTGCGGGTGGCGACGATCCACTTCTGGCCCAGCGTCTGGTAGCCGATGACGAACGGCGCGATGAACTCCCACATTCCCAGCACGAGCGCTACCGCCGTCGCCACGGCCCCCAGGCTCCCGATCCCTCTCATCTCCGGTCGTCCTCCGTTTCGTCAGGATGGGTGGCGTACCGCCACTCCGGCTGCGCGCCCGCCCTCTCGGTCGGCACCTCGCGGTCCTCCCTTCGTCGGGCTTCTCTGTCCTCGAGGAGCGCCTGGATGAGCGGTGCGAGCGTCTGCTCCAGGGTGGCCGGCTGCTCGGGAGCGGGGCGCTCGACCGGTCTCGGTCGCTTTGGCCGCTCGGGCAGCACGCCGCGCGACCTCATCCCCCCCACGAGGCCGAGGGAGTAAGCCGCGAGGCCCACGAGCGACACGAACGCAACCCCTATCCCCATCCACAAGTCCTCCTTCGTGGCTGGGATCCAGGGCCTGCCGGCCGGCTGGTACGAGAGCACCCACGGGGACAAGATCAGCCATCCACCGATCAGGGCCGTGATCGCCGAGCCCACGATGCCTACGAAGTACTTGGTCATCCTACCGCTCCTTGCCTCTCGACCAGGTGCCCGCTGCCATTCTCTGATCCTTCCCGTGCTCCATCCCGGACCGGCCCCTGGCCATCGGCCCCGGAGGCGGAGGTCGTCGCCAGGTAGTCGGAGAGCAGAGAGTGTGCGAGCGGCCTGAGCACCTCGCGACTCGCCCGGAGCGCCCTATCGCGCTCCGACTCCTCCGCGCCGTCCGCCGGCACGAGCCGGGCGGCGGCACTCGTCAGGCTGGGATACCTGGCTGCCTCGCCCTCGATCCGGTTGGCGACGTACTCGGCGGTGAGCCCGGCCACGAGCTTGCCTCGTGGCTCGGAGCCGTCGGTCTCGGGCGAGCCCGGCTGATTGCTCTTGCGCAGCGGGACCTCACGCAGGAAGAGGCTCGTCACGAGGGCGACGCCGACCGCGATGGTCGCCAGGAAGAACACGTCGGAGATCGCGCTCGCCAGCGAGGTCCTAACGAGGTGCAGGAACTGGTGCAGCAGCGCCTCCCCCTGCGGCCCGAGCTGGCCGAACAGGTGCTGCAGCTTGTCCTGAGCCTGCGGGTCGAGCAGCGCCTGCGGGTTCTTGAGCGCCGAGAGCCTGTCCGGAGGGATCGCCTGCCTGAGCTGTGACGGCATCTCCGACTTGAACGAGCTCTGGAACTCGTGGCTCAGGATCGAGCCCGTCACGGCGACGCCGAGCGTGCCTCCGATGGAGCGGAAGAACTGGAGCGAGCTTGTGGCCGCCCCCATGATCCTGTACGGCACGGCGTTCTGGACGGCGAGCGTGAACACGGGCATCGTCGCGCCGAGCCCGAGCCCCATCACCACCATGTTCCGCACTACCTCGACGTTCTGGGTAGTCGCGTTCATTCGCGACAGCAGGTACATACCCGCCGTCATGATCGCGATCCCCACGATCCCGAAGACCTTGTAGTGGCCCGTGCGCGAGATCAGCTGCCCGGAGGCGATGCTGGCGAACACCATGCCGAGCATCATCGGGATCAGTATGGTGCCGCTGGAGGTGGCCGACTGGCCGATCACGGCCTGCACGAACAGGGGGATGTATATGATCGCCCCGAACATCCCCACGCTCGTGAGGAATGTGGTGATCACCGAGACCGAGAAGATCGTGTTCCTGAACAGGGAGGGCGATATGATCGCCTCCGACGCCCGCAGCTCCTGCCACACGAGCACCACGGCCATCACCGCCGCGAAGGCGAGCATGCCGATTATCTGCGGCGAGCCCCACTCGTACTGGTTCCCGGCCATCGAGAGCGCGACGAGCAGGGGAACCACGCACAGCACCATCGCCAGCGCTCCCCAGTAGTCTATCGAGCGCCTGACCCCCTCGGGCTTGAAGTACGGGAAGAAGAGGAAGATCGCTGTCAGCGCAAGCGCCCCCACCGGGATGTTCACGTAGAACACCCATCTCCAGTTGAGGTTGTCGGTGATGTAGCCGCCGATGGTCGGGCCGATGATGCTGGCGAGCCCGAACACGCTTCCGAAGAGCCCCTGCACCCTGCCCCGCCTGGCGGGCGGGAACAGGTCTCCGACGATCGCGAAGGCTATCGCCTGCATTATACCCGCGCCGAGTCCCTGCATCCCGCGGAACGCGATCAGCTCCCACATCGTCTGGCTCGCGCCCGCGAGCCACGATGCCACGAGAAACACGACGATGCCGCCCATGTAGATCCACTTGCGCCCATACAGGTCGGACAGCTTGCCGAAGATCGGCACCATCGTCGTGGCCGCGACCATGTAGGCGGTGACCACCCACGAGTAGTACTGAAAGCCGTTGAGCTCCGCGACGATCTTCGGCAGCGCCGTGCCCACGATCGTCTGATCCAGCGCTCCGAGCAGCATTGCGAGTATGAGGCCCAGCATCGTCAGCCGGACCTGCCTCTTGCTCAGGTCGTGAAATCCGGTCGCCTGCCTCTCAGGCGTAGTCGCCGTAGTCGCCATCGTCAGTCCCTGGTCTCCTCGCCTGTCCTGGATGATACCTTGTGAGCGTAGGAGCTGCCCGCCATCTCGCACGGCAGCCGCGAATCTCGCGAGGCATTCGCCTCGCGCTGCAGGACGTCGCGCAGCGCCCGCATGCCGCGCGTCAGCGCCGCGACGTCCTCCTCGTCCATGCGCGATAGCCACTCGCGCATTCTGTCTCGCTCGCCCCGCAGACGCTCTGCCAGCTCTGCGCCCTGTGGCGAGACCATCACCAGCGCGCGCCGCCTGTCGAGAGCGTCCTCCCGGCGCTCGACGAGCCCGGAGCGCACCAGCCTGTCCACCAGGTGGCTCGCCGTGGCCGGCCCCACGCCGAGGTGCTCCGAGACGTGACCGATGGTCACAGGCCCCTCCTTGGCCACGACGACGAACGTCTTCATCTGGGGCATCGTGAGGTCCAGCTCCAGCCAGGTCGGGGCCGCGTGCGCCAGCACCAGCCGCGCCACGTCCCGATGGATCGCCAGCGCCTCCTCCAGCAGATCGTCCCGATCACCCGTCAACTCGTCAACCTCCGCTTCACGACCACAGCATAACACATTCATTCGATGACGTCAATATATACGTTCGGATTGTAATGTATGAGCTTGTCATATTAGCAGCCCGCGCCCTCTCGGGTGTCGGGCGCATGGGACGGCCCGAGTGACGCGGTGAAAGCGATGAGTGTGCTGGCCGCGCGAGGGCTAGCTGCGGTCGGCGAGGGAGTGCTCGAGGAGCCAGGTATACAGCTCGGGGTTGTTGTAGGTGGGCGTCCAGGAGTCGTGGCCCGCGTCTGGGTAGACCGTGAGCTTCGCGTGGCCCCCGGCCTCATTCACCGCGTCCACCATCTCCTGCGAGCGCTCCAGCGGCACCACCTCGTCCTTCGCCCCGTGGAACGCCCAGATCGGCACCTCCCGCAGACGATGCGCCAGCGCGGGGTTGCCACCTCCGCAGATAGGGGCGATCGCGGCGAACAGCTCCGGACGCTGGCTCGCGAGCCTCCAGGTGCCGAAGCCGCCCATGCTCAGGCCCGTCAGGTACACGCACTCCCGGTCGACCCGGTACGCCTCCAGGGCGTGATCGAGGAGCGCCAGCAGCTCGTCGGGGTCCCACCAGCCGTCGGTGGGACACTGCGGAGCCACCACGACGAACGGGAGGTCGTCGCGCCGCTCGAGCACCTCGGTCAAGCCCGTGCGCTTGATTATCTCGATGTCCTCGCCCCGCTCGCCGGCGCCGTGCAGGAAGAGGATGAACGGCCAGGTGCGCTCGCCGTCGTCATAGCCCCGCGGCAGGTACACCAGGTACCGTAGCCTCACGTGCTTCTGGACGTCCCCCTCGAACGCGCTCGTCCGCTGTCGGCCCTGCTCCACACCCATTATCGTACCCTTTCTGCGATGCCCGGTCAGTCCGCGAGCTCGCCCGCCACTCTTCGTCCGATGATCGTGCGGTACAGCGACTCGAACTCCTCCTCGGAGTAGAAGTGGATCGTGAGCTTGCCCTTGCGCGGGGTGCCCGCGAGCGATACCTTCGTGCCCAGAGCGTCGCGGAACCTGCGCTCCACCTCCTGGAACACGGGGTCCGGCACGGGCGAGCTCCGGCCGAGCCTCTGGCCCGCGAGCTGCCGCACGAGCGCCTCGGTCTGGCGCACGTTCAGCCCCCGCTCGATGATCGTTCGCGCGGCCCTCGCCTGTGCCTCGGGCTCCCTCAGGGCCAGGAGCGCCCGCGCGTGCCCCTCGGTGATCCGCCCCTCCTCGAGCATGACCTTCACCTCGGGGGTCAGGTCGAGCAGCCTGAGGCTGTTCGCGACCGTCGAGCGGTTCCTGCCGGTGCGGCGGGCGATCTCCTCCGCGCTCAGCCCGAACCTGCGCGACAGCTCCCTGTACGCCGCGGCCTCCTCCAGCGGGTTGAGGTCGGTGCGCTGCAGGTTCTCGACGAGCGCGAGCAGCAGCGACTCGTCCTCCGAGCGGGGCTCGCGGACGACCACCGGCACCTCCTCGAGCCCCGCCCTGCGCGCGGCCTCCAGGCGCCTGTGCCCCGCGATCAGCCTGTATCCGCCTGCGTCCGGCTGCACGAGCAGGGGCTGCAGCACCCCGTGCTCCCTGATCGAGTCCGCGAGCGACTCCAGCTGCTCGGCGTCCATTGAGCTGCGGGGCTGGTACGGGTTGCTGGAGATGCTTGCCACGGGAGCGGTGCCGTTGTGCCTGGCCGCATCGGGCTGTGCGACCTGGGGAATGAGCGAGTCCAGCCCGCGCCCCAGGCCGCCTCTTGGTCTCGATGGCACGCTGCTTACCCCCCTTGACCTATCTCAGCCGGTAGTTGGGCGCTTCGCTCGTGATGTGCACGTCGTGGGGGTGGCTCTCGCGCAGCCCGGCGGAGCTGATGCGCATGAATCGGGCGCGCTCCTTCATCTCCTCGACCTTGCTCACACCACAGTAGCCCATCGCGGACCTGAGCCCTCCGACGAGCTGATACACCACTCCGGAGAGGGGGCCCTTGTAGGACACCCGGCTCTCGATGCCCTCCGGCACGAGCTTCGAGACGTTGTGCACGTCCGCCTGCGCGTAACGGTCCTTGCTGTAGCCGCGCTGCTTCATCGCCGCGAGCGAGCCCATGCCCCTGTACTCCTTGTATCGCTCGCCCTGGTACAGCATCACCTCGCCGGGGCTCTCGTCCGTGCCTGCGAACAGGCTGCCTATCATCACTGTGTCGGCGCCCGCGGCGATCGCCTTCGCGACGTCGCCCGAGTACTGTATGCCGCCGTCCGCGATGATCGGGGCGCCGAAGGGGGCCGCGGCACGAGCACAGTTGTATATCGCGGTGATCTGCGGCACGCCCGCGCCCGTGACAACGCGCGTCGTGCAGATCGCTCCGGGGCCGACGCCGACCTTCACGGCGTCCGCGCCCGCGCGGAGCAGGTCCTCAGTGCCCTCGGGGGTCGCGACGTTCCCGGCGATCACGTCCACATCCGCGAGCCGCTTGATCTCCCTCACCGTCTGCAGCACGCCCGACGAGTGGCCGTGCGCCGTGTCGACCACTATCACGTCCGCGCCCGCCTCGATCAGGGCCTCCGCCCGCTCGATCCCCGGGGCGCCCACGCCTACGGCGGCGCCCACGCGGAGCCGGCCCCTCTCGTCCTTCGTCGCGAGCGGGTACTGGACCTTCTTCTGGATGTCCTTCACGGTGATGAGGCCCTTAAGGCGCCCGTCCTCGTCCACCACCGGCAGCTTCTCGATCTTGTGCTCGTGCAGGATGGAGCGAGCCTCCTCGAGCGTCGTCCCGACCGGGGCTGTGACGAGGCCCTCGCGCGTCATCAGGTCGCCCACCGGCCTGGCGAGCTCGCTCTCGAACCGGATGTCACGGTTGGTGAGGATCCCGACCAGCTGTCCGTTGCCGTTCGTCACGGGCAGGCCGCTGATGTGGTAGCGCTCCATCAGCGCGAGTGCGCGAGTGAGCCGGTCGTCCTCGTGCAGCGTCACGGGCTCGACTATCATCCCGGACTCGGAGCGCTTCACCTTGTCCACCTCGGCGACCTGGTCCTCAATCGAGAGGTTCCTGTGAACGATGCCTATTCCGCCCTCGCGGGCCATCGCGATCGCCATCCGCGCCTCGGTGACCGTGTCCATCGCGGCGGACACGAGCGGCACGCTGAGGGATACGCGGGGGGTGAGGCGCGTGCAGGTGGAAACCTCGGACGGGAGCACCTCGCTCAGGGCGGGGATGAGCACGACGTCGTCGAAAGTGTATCCTTCCTGGCAGAACTTGTCTTCGAGCAATACCTGGGACCTCCTGGGAGATTGCCGCATTTTACCGCTGCGATGGCCTCTTGTAAAGCCGTGGAGCCTGCGTGAGCGATATCTGTATACGACATGATAACGGCCGGGCACCCCCTCGCGTGACCTCCCATCCGGCGGCCGAAACGGGTATAGTATGTGTTAGCCGCCTCGTCGCCGGGAGCCGGGCGAGGCCGCCGAAACGCAAGCGTGATGCTGAGGAGGTCGGTTCTATGCACCCAGAGGATCCTCTGAAGGAACTGCTGGTGAACCCCGAGAACCCCGACGTCTCAGATAGCGAGATGGTCGAAGAAGCCGACGAGCAGGACGAGGAGGTCCGCCGCCTCGAGCTGGAGAGGCTGCGCCAGCTCAGGGCGCGACGCGCAGCTCCGGAGGCGGAGGATGCCCTCCACGAGGCTTGGAACGACTACAGGGACCGGAGGGGCGACTACGACGAGTAGTGGGCTCGCGTACGCAGGCCGGGAACACCGAGGGCCGGGTGGCATCCAGCACCCGGCCCTCGGCACATTTGGCTAGCTCGTGTGCTGCTCCGGGTTGTCCCAGTAGTACGCCTCGGGGTCGTAGGCCGCCGGGGTGGGGTGGATCCAGGGGTTCACCCAGCCGTGCAGCGCCAGGTCGTCCCTCGTGGGCACGTTCTTCAGCCCGTTCCGGACGATCACGGACCTCAGCCAGTTCGCGACCTCCCCGATGAACATCGGCCCGTCGTTCATGTGGATCTTGAAGACCTCCCACAGGTAGGCGGTACGCTTCATCTCGTCGGTCTCGAGCCTGGCCTTGTTGTACAGGTTCCAGAGCTTCTGCACGACCGGGAAGAACTCCTTGTCGGGCGGGCCCATCCGCGGCGGGTGGCGCTTCCAGGGGCTTACGTCCAGCTCCTTCTGGTTCGAGCCGGTGCCCTTCAGGGTCCACCACTGCCCCTCGAGGGGCGCCCAGTGCGCTGGCTCCACCGGTATCACCCACCCGGGGTAGATCAGCGGCGCGTTGTCCCCTACCTCCCAGTCGGTGTTCGTCATCAGCTGCCCGCCCTGCCACTTCGTGTCGAACGTGACCGAGGTGATCGGGTTCGGCACGGTGTTGATGCCCACCGCGCTCCAGTTCTTCGCGAGGAGCTCGTCCTTCTGTACGTTCTCCCTCGCCGTGTCGCTGTGGTAGTCGAGCGTGATCTTGAGCTTCCTGCCGCTCGGCAGCTCCCGGAAGCCGTCTCCGTTCGTGTCCTTGAGCCCCAGCTCGTCCAGCATCTGCTTCGCGCGCTCGGGGTCGTACTTGATGTAGCTGTCGCGCCACTGCGTATAGACCTGTGGCCCCTTCCCGATGTGGAAGTTCTTGCCCTTCGGGCTGAGAGTGCCCGTGGTGAGCTCGCCCGTGTTGTAGTAGATGGTCTTGCGGACGGTCGCCCGATCGTAGGCGTAGGACAGCGCCTGCTTGAACTTCGGGTTGCGGAAGAGGGTCCGTATCTCGTGGTCGGGGTAGTCGTGGTTGAAGAAGAACATAGAGCCCGTGCCCGAGCCGGAGTCCCAGAACAGCAGGTTGTAGTTGCCCTTCTTCTTGGCCCCGATGAGCAGCCCGTAGTCGTTCGGCGCGATGGGTGCGAAGCCCCCGTGGACGTAGTCGAACTTGCCCTGCGTGTACTGGAGCTTCAGCACCTCGGGGTCCTGCACGTTGTAGATAATCACCTGGTCTATGTACGGCAGCTGCTGCCCCCAGCGGTCTATGCACCAGTAGTAGGGGTTGCGCTCCCAGATCGAGTACTGCCCCTTCTTGTACTGCTTCAGCCTGTACCCTGTGAGCACCGGGTTGTCGGGGTTCGTCGCGAAGTCCCACTTCGCCCAGTACGTGTCCTGCCAGTTCTTGTTCTTCTTCACCGCGGGGTTGTACTTCGGGTGGAACTGCTTCATGTAGTGCTTGGGGGAGATCCACGCCGGGCCGATGCCCCGGTTCACCCACGCAGCCAGCCGCTCGGGAGTGGCCGGAGCGGGCGCGTCGAACACGAGCTTGAGGGTGTAGTCGTCCACCTTCTGCATCTTGCCGACGGTGTCCTTGCCCGACCTCATGTCATCTGGGATGGACTGCTTGAAGGGCTTGTACAGGACCTCGTCCTCCCACCAGTAGATGATGTCATCCACGGTGAACGGCTGCCCGTCCGACCACCTGAGCCCCTTGCGGAAGTGGAAGGTCCACTCGCTCTGGTCCTCGTTTGGCTCCCACGACTCGGCGAGCCCCGGACCTATCTCGAGCGCGTCGTGACGATACCTGAGGATCGAGTGGCCGTACATGCTCTCCTGCTCGTAGTGGGTGGTGCCCCAGTCGCTCGTGTCGGAGTAGCCCTGGGTCATCGTGCCGCCGTACTTGCCCTTCGTGATCCACTCGTGCGGCACGACGTAGGGGTTCTGTGGCAGCCTCTTCTCTACCGGGTCGAGCTTGCCCTGCTTGGCGAGCGCCGCGAGCGAGGGCGCCTCGCTGTACTTGCCCTTGTAGGTGAGCACGGTCGCGCTCGCCTGCGGCTGGTTGTACGCCGCGCCCGTGGTCGGCGTCGCCGCCGCGGGCGTCGGGCCGGTCTTCTTGCCGCCGGAGGTGACGGCGGTCGCGGTGCCCGTGCCCCCCTTCGAGGTCGTGCCCGCGCTTCCACAGGCCACGAGCACCGTGCCGGCCGCGGCCACCGCCGAGTACTTCAGGAACCGGCGCCTGTCCAGTCTTTCGTGTTCCTTGTCCATGGCGATCTACCTTTCCTGCTGACGAAATGCCTTCTGCCCGATGCAGACGTGAGACATCTCCTCCCGGTTACCACCTCCCACGAGAGCACACCCGGGCACCAGTCCGTGCTCCGTTTCGGCTCATTATACTCCTACTGCCGCGCTGCGCCATAACGTCCGTGCCTTCCGTATGCTGATACGCCGCCTTCGGGGCGTGGGGAGACGTGGAAGGGTCGTGGGGGGACGTGGTAACGACTCCGGTGGAGTACCCATCCATGTCATC
>CADDYR010000087.1 GCA_902810765.1 Chloroflexota bacterium | reverse complement strand
TGCCCACGGCTACCCCGCGGCCAGCTATGGCTCGGTCCGGCATCGGCCTGTCGCGGGCGGATTGGGAGAGGGCGCACGGCAAGGCAGAGCAGAACATCGGCGGATTCCTGACCTACCAGCGGGGTAGGTACGTCGTCGCCTTCCTGGACGGCAAGGTTAGACACGTCGAGCGGTTCTGGGGCGGGAGGGGAGTGCCGATGAGCGTCGCGCGCTCCGAGAGCAAGGCGCTGCTGCCCACGGACACCGTGATGAGGGGGAGATCTTCTTTGAGCCCTGACTACGTGACGGAGGTCTATATGAGCGCATATGCCAGGAAGCGGTTCAGCGCGGAGCAGGCCGAGATGTGGTTCGACTCCAGGCCCGGCAGCCTGCAAGTGCTCTACCACCTGTCCCACGGACGTGTCGTATCGGTGATAGTTGATGCAGGGACCATACCGTAATCAGGAGGAGGAATACCATGAGGCACCTTTATCTGTTGTTCGCCGTCGCGATGCTGCTGGCGATGTCCGCCACGGCATCTGCTCAGGGACGCTCGGTCACGGTGAGGCTGCAGGCGACGCACCACTCGGGCATACACGGCACTGCCACGCTCACGGACAACGGCAACGGCACGACCACCGTGACGATCCACATGCAGGGGGCGCCGGAGAACGCCGTGGAGCCGGTGATGGTGCACCACGGCACCTGCAAGGGGACGCCCACCACGATCGTGTACCCCCTCAACGACATAGTCACGGGCAACAGCAGGACGGTCGTGCGGGCCTCGATTCAGACCCTCACGTCCAAGTCCGGACACCTGTTCATAAACGTCCACAGATCGCATCAGGACCTGAAGGACGTGGTCGCCTGCGGGCCGCTGGGCCCGCCGTACGCTCTGCCAAGCACGGGCGCCGGTGGCCTCTCGCAGTCCGGCAACCACGTACCGGCAGCTGGTGCGAGCCTCATCGCCGTGCTCGCTGCCGCCTGTATCCTTGTGTGGAAGCGGCGCACCGCCTAGCTTGGAGGCCCCCTTATGATCGGTAAGAGCAGAGCAGCAGGCAGGGGCGCGTGGCAGCGCGTGTGGTGCTGGCTGGGGCCGCTGTGCGTGGCCCTCCTGCTGCTGACGAGCAGCCTGCCCGTCCGGGCGGCTGCTCCTCCCACCGAGACGCAGAAACCAGTACCGATACTCGCCTACTACTATATCTGGTACAACGCCAGCTCCTGGAACCGGGCGAAGCAGGACTACCCACTGGTCGGCCGCTACTCCAGCGACGATCCGGCCGTCATGCGCGAGCACATCAGGCTCGCGAAGCAGGCGGGGATTGATGGCTTCATCGTGAGCTGGAAGAGCACGAGTGCGCTCAACAGGCGGCTCGCCCAGCTGGTAAGGATCGCTGACTCGGAGAATTTCAAGCTCTCCATCATCTACGAGGGGCTGGACTTTCATCGCAACCCGCTGCCCGTCTCGGTAGTCGAGTCCGATCTGAAGTACTTTGCGGATCACTACGCCCACGACAAGGCGTTCGACATGTTCGGCAAGCCGCTGGTCATCTGGTCCGGCACGTGGAAGTTCGGCACCGAGGACATAGCCAGGGTGACCTCCCCGCTCAGGGCTCGCCTCCTGATACTCGCCTCCGAGCGCAGTGTCGAAGGATGTCAGCGTCTGGCAGGGCTTGTGGACGGCGAGGCGTACTACTGGTCGTCGGCCGATCCCAACAACACGAACTTCTACCAGCAGCGGCTCGACGCCATGAGCACCGTCACCCACAGACAGGGCGGCCTGTGGATAGCGCCGGCGGCGCCGGGCTTCGATGCCCGAATGATCGGCGGAACGCGTGTGATCGGACGCAACGGAGGGGAGACGCTCAGGCGCCAGATGAACGCCGCGATCCTGTCCTCGCCGGATGCGATAGGGATAATCAGCTGGAACGAGTTCAGCGAGAACAGCTACATCGAGCCCAGCAAGAAGTACGGCTCGACCGATCTGAAGGTGTTGGCCAGCATGCAGCACATGCCGGTGCCGAGCGTGCCCGACTTCGATTCGAGCGCCCCGGCGGGCGGCACCCGGAACTTCTCCGGACTACCTCTGCTGGGAGCGCTGGCTTTCCTGGTGCTCGCCTGTCTGACCGTGATCTTGAGGCGGAGCGAAGCACACTGAGCAGGTCCACCAGCCGTCACAGCTCACCGTAAGCGTCATCGCGGCGCACGGAAAAAGATGCCGCGATGACGGGTCGGACGGGAGGTTGCGCAGGCTCCGGCCGAGCGCTTCCGGACGATGTTCGTCCGGAGGCACAGAGCACCCCCATCGGCCCAATGTTCTTCGCTAACGCTTGTTTCGTCGGAAGGAATGTTGTCTCGAATGATACCGAATCCTGGTAATGGGTCTGTCGTTCCGAGGCCCTCTCTACTGACTGTCATTCTGAGGCCCGAAGGGCCGAAGAATCTGTCCGGGAGGCTTTGCCACGTCCTCCCTTGCAGATCCTTCGCGGAGTTTACCCCTTCGCTCCCGCTCAGGGCAGGCTCTCGAGCGCAGCGAAGGGCTCAGGATGACGGGTGTGGGTGGCTCAGGATGACTACGCCTGGTGGCTCCTGATGACGTTGGATAAGCGTCCACCCGGAATCGGTATGAGATCTCCCTACCGTCTCCTTGTAATACTGATACTCGTCTGTACGATGGCCGCGCCTCTGGCCCCGGTCGGAGGCCCCGCGCGAGCCTACGATCCGAGCCTGACCCGATACCCCTATCTCACCGACGTGGTAGGGCCTTACGCCACCGTCAACTGGGCGACCGATGCTGCCGACGCCCCCGGGCGGGTCACCTGGGGCAGGGTTGGCTCCGAGCCGTGTACCGCCCACGCGGTCCATGGTACCAACACGGATATAAGGGTCAACAACGTGACGGAGTACCAGTGGAAGGCGGAGCTGACGCTGAGTCCCGGCCAGCAATATTGCTATCGCGTGTACCTGGGCTCGGCGGACCTGTTGGGCGACGACCCGTCCCCAAGGTTCTGGACCCAGGTACCGGCCGCCTCCAGCCAGCCGTTCAAGTTCGTGGTCTTCGGAGACTGGGGGTCGGTTGACGACGACGGGGACAACATAGACCAGGCCAACCTCATGCGCCAGATCGCTGCGAGCGGTGCCAGGTTCGCCGTTACCGTCGGCGACAACGGTTATCCTTCGGGGAGCCAGACCAACTACGGAGACCTCCGGCAGGAGGGGCCGAAGACGAGCGGCGTGTTCGGCCCGCCTTTCTGGAAGGTCCCCGGAGCCTCCATCCCGATCTTCCCTGCGCTCGGCAACCACGGCCTCGCGCGCTCCGACACGAGCCATCCTGCCCTGCTCAACTGGCCGCAGGACCGCGCCGTCGCTCTCTCGCACGGTCGCTACCGGATGGACACCTACTGCTGCGTGAACGGCACCAGCTCGCAGAGCTACCCCAGCGCCTGGTACGCCTTCGATGCGGGCAACGCCCGCTTCTACGTGCTCGACGCCGCGTGGGACGACGGCAACACGGGGCAGGCGAGCTCGTACAAAGACGACCGGCAGTACCATTGGAGACCCACGAGCCCCGAGTATCGCTGGCTCGAGCACGACCTCGCCACCCATCCCACCCCTCTCAAGTTCGCGTTCTTCCACTACCCGTTGTACTCGGACGACAGCACCGAGCCCTCTGACACGTACCTGCAGGGGAGCGGGAGCCTGGAGGGCCTGCTGAGCCGGTACGGAGTGGACATAGTCTTCACCGGGCACGCCCACATATATCAGCGCAACCTTCGTGACTCGAGCGGGCTGATCAGCTACGTCACCGGCGGTGGGGGCGGGGAGGTCGAGCCCATTGGCGGCAAGGGATGCAGCCCCATAGATGCCTACGGCATCGGCTGGTCGTACTCGGGCCACCGCGGCAGCGCCTGCGGGAGCGCGCCGAGGCCGACGTCGGCAGCTCAGGTTCACCACTTCCTCCTGGTGAGCGTCGACGGAGCGCGTGTGACCGTATCCCCCACCGATGAGTACGGGGATGTGTTCGACGAGCAGACCTACGACTTCGGTGTGACTACCGACACGCTCCCCCCTGTCGTCTCGATCACCTCGCCCCCGGAGGGGGCGGACGTCGGCAGAGGGCGTTTGACGCTGGTCGCCAGAGCGAGGGACAACGCAGGTATAGACCACGTCGACTTCGTGGTGAACGGGCGCGTGGTAGCCCGGGACGATGCCGCCCCCTTCAGGGCCGTCTGGGACACGGCTCGCCTCGACGGCGCCATCAGGATCGCCGCCCGGGCGGTGGACACCTCGGGCAACGCTGCGACGTCGCGGGTCAGCATCGTGACGATAGACAGCACGCCGCCCGACACGATCGTGCTCCCCGTCCCGCGCCGGGAAGTCCACCCGAAGGGAGTGAACAGCGCCAGCTTTTCCTGGACAGGCAGGGACAACCGCACCAGGCCGGGAGAGCTGAGATACTCTTACAAGCTCGATAACGGCTCCTGGTCCGCCTGGTCCGGAAGCACCACGGTTACGCTGACGCGACTGAAAGATGGGGCTCACACCCTGCACGTTCGAGCCCGGGATCGGGCGGGCAACGTGGACCCTACCCCTGCCACCCGAACCTGGACGGTCGACACGCGGTCGCCAGAGGTCAGGATCACGTCCGGCCCCCGCGGTCTCGCCAGCAGCACGTCCGCGAGCTTCGCGTTCGAATCGAACGAGCCGTCTTCCAGGCTCGAGTGCAGCCTGGACGGTGCCGCGTACGTTGCCTGCTCCTCGCCAACGCGGTACACAGGACTGACCGGCGGCACGCATATCTTCAGGGTGCGCGCCATCGACCGCTCCGGAAACGTCTCTACTACCCCGTCGCTGCACGCCTGGACGATAGACACGATACCCCCCGAGGGCACGGTGTCCATAAACGACGGCGCAGTATACACCAGGAGCGCCAGGGTGGACCTGTCCGTGCCCGCACAGGACGAGCACGGGATCAGCAAGGTTCGCGTCTCAGGAGACGGCAGGAGATGGGCCGTTTACGATTACTCTGAACACATCGGTTGGGACCTGGGCGACGCTGCTCACGGCGGCTCCGGGGGACCCGGAGTCCACAAGGTGTACGTCCAGTGGCTCGACCGCGCCGGGAACTGGTCCGAGGTCCGTACCTCGTCCATCGTTCTCGACACCTTTCTCTACTCTGTGGAGATTCCCGCTGTCCTGATTCTGGCGGGCCTCATCGTGCTCGCGTGGTGGAGGCTGTCCGCCCTGCGCTCGCGCCGAAGAGCAAGGGAGGGGGCGGAATATCCGGGCGCTCGCTGAGCTCCGCTTCGATTCGCCGCCACAAGACGCCCCGGAGAGAAACACTAAATATATTGTCAAACGAGGTACCCCCGGAATTCATCCCTTATTCATCAATCAGTTCTTATACTCTTCACAGTTGTACGAAGAGGGTTCGCATTGAGTATACAGATCGGCAGGACCCTCTGGAAAGGGAGAAGGAGACAAGATGGAACACGCGAATCCATCCGGGTTGAGGTGGCGCACTCTGCTCCTGGGCGCAGTGGCGATGCTGTCGCTGTTGGCGTCCGCGCTCGTGCCCGTCGGGGCGGGAGCGCAGAACGTCCCGCACGAGAGCTGTCCGGCGGGCAATCCGCTGCTGGCGAGCTTCAGGTACGAGGGCGGACGCTGGGCGCCCGTGGGCGACTCGAACGGCGTGCAGGTCTCAGGCAGCTCGCGCGTAGCAAGCTTTGTCAGTAGCAGCCGCATCGCCGCCGTCGTGGTTCGGAGCGGCCACATGTCCGTAAACTACGTGTACGACCCAAACGACACCAGCGGGACCCTGAACGCCTCCAGCCTGCAGCCCATCAACGGCGCGAACCTGAGCGGCCTGGACTTCTGCGCCGGGCACGGAGCGGTGCCGCCGCCGAGCAGCGGAAGCAGGGTCAGCATTGACATAGAGGGAGCCGCCGGTTGTGCGATGCCGAATCGGGACGGCACGGCCACGCTGACCGGCACTGTCATGATCCGAAAGCACTCTCCGAAGACGACTCACAAGCCCGTGGCGACGCAGGTACTCACCGCCGAGGACACGATCTTCCGGGCCGATGACGGCGCACAATTGGCGCACGTAAGCCTCCCGGTACTGATGGGACGCGCGATCCCCCAGTCGCGGGCTCTGAAGGTGAACTACTCCGTCACATTCGATCCCAGGCAGGTCGGCGAGTTCAGCAACAGGGTGCAGGTTACCATCGGACAATCGGCCTCCGGGCTGGAGAGGCACAAGTTCTACAGCACCTGGTCCAACTTCTCGATGTGCAGCCAGTCGTCCGCGCTGGGCGGAGGCGGTGCGGACATCCCGTCCAGCATGCCGTCGACGGGCGGTGGCGGCGCATCTATGCCCCGCGCAGGGGCTCCGGCGATCGCGGCCGTCGGTCTTACGGGCGTCCTGAGCGCGCTCGCGGCCCTCGCGTGGCGGAGAGCCCACAGAGCCTAATCCCCAATCCCCTCCCGAGTCGAGCGTGAGGCTGCCCCCTGCAGCCTCACGCTCGACCACATCGCCGCCCCCGGCACGCTCTCGCCCTTTCGTGGGGCATCGCCCGGCCCGGAGCCGGGGGAGGACATCGGGACCTATCGCAACAACACGCTCGCAGCTTCTCGAACTAGCACCCCGTACGACGACTCCTCACTACCCTTCAAGATCCTTCGCCGCGCCCAGGATGACGGGCACGGGTGGCTCAGAAGGCAACCGGTAGCTGTCTAACCGGGAATCCGCTGACGCGTCTAGCGAGCACGCACAGACCCGCCGGACCGCATAGCATTTAAGCGACTCACTGATGCGCAAATGTTACCCACCCTCACCGGGCCCTCAACCGTTTCTCGATGCCGAGAGGCGATAGTGGGTTACGAGTCAGCTGGGGAGGAAAGCATGCTGAGGACGAGAGAAGCCCACGCAGAACTAGTCGGTCGCAACGGCCGCAATGGAGAGCCGGGGACGAACGGGATGCACGAGAGCGTCGCGCGGCACTCCGAGCTGGACGGGCGCGAGACCGTGCTGGCGCTGAGCGTGGTGGTGCCAACCCGGAACGAGGCGGGGAACATACAGCCCCTGGTCCGCAGACTCGAGAAGGCCGTGCCCGCGCACCTCGAGGTGATCTTCGTGGACGACAGCGACGACGAGACACCTTCCGTGATCGAGTCGGTCGCCTGGGAATCGGAGTGCGCGGTGAAGCTGGTGCACCGAGAGCCCGGGAAGCGCGACGGCGGCCTGGGCGGCGCGGTGGTCGAGGGGCTCAGGGCAGCCTCCTTCGAGTGGGTGTGCGTGATGGACGGGGACCTGCAGCACCCCCCGGAGCTGGTGCCCCAGCTCATGGCGAGCGCCGAGAGACACCACTCGGACCTGGTGGTAGCGAGCCGGTACCGTCCGGACGGGGAGGCCGAGGGGCTGAGCACGCTGCGCAAGGCGATCTCCCGGGCCTCGACCCTGGCGGCGCGCGCCGCCTTCCCCGTGAGGCTCAGGAAGGTCACCGATCCTATGAGCGGGTTCTTCCTGGTGAGGCGTTCCGCGCTCGACCTGGAGGCGCTGCGCCCCAAGGGCTTCAAGATACTCCTCGAGATCCTCGTGCGCTCCTCCCGCCTGGCGGTATCTGAGGTGGGCTTCGAGTTCCAGAAGAGGGGGGCGGGGGAGAGCAAGGGCTCCATCAAGGAGGGAGTCCGCTACCTCTCGCACCTCGCAGGGCTCAGGCTCGGCTCGCCGGGGGGCAGGGTGGTGAAGTTCGGCCTGGTGGGCCTGTCCGGGATAGTGGTGAACTCGCTCGCGCTCGCCTTCGCCACGGAGGTGCTGGGGCTGTTCTACCTGCTCTCCCTGGTGCTCGCGACCCAGTGCTCGACCCTGTGGAACTTCGCCCTCACCGAGATCTGGGTGTTCGGGGAGCGGGGAGGGGAAGGCAGGCTCAGGCGGCTCGTGCTGTTCGCTCTGATGAACAACGGGGCGCTGCTGCTTCGAGGCCCCATGGTGTACCTCCTCACCTCGGTGCTGGCGATCTACTACGTGGTCTCGAACCTGATATCTCTGGTGGCGCTGATGGCGCTCAGGTACGTGCTCGCTGACGGGCTAATTTGGAGAAAGGGGAAGAAGGGACAGGTGCACTGCTACGACATACACGGGCTGGTGAGCGTGAGCTCGCAGGTGAAGCTGCCGGAGCTGGAGAGCTTCCGGGTGGAGGGCGAGCTCGAGTCCCCCACGATCAGCGTCAGGACGGGCTGGGCCTCCTCGCTGCGCGGGCTCGCCGGCCCCGGAGCGAGGCGGTTCCGATACGACGAGGGGCTGGGGCCGCTGGGCTTCCGGATGGACGTGGAGATGGGAGAGGCCGTGGAGGTGGTGGCCTCGCCGCTCCTGGCGCGCTCCCCGCACGTGCTGTACACGAACGTGGTGGAGCCGATCCTGAGGTGGACGTTCGTCAGGAAGGGGTACGCGCTCGTGCACGCGGCGTGCGTCGCGTTCGGGGAGGAGGCGTACCTGGTGACGGCGCGCACCGACACGGGCAAGACCACGACGATACTCAAGCTGCTCTCCCGTCAGAGGAGGCGTGAGGACACGGGGGCTTTCATCTCCGACGACCTGACGCTGGTCTCCCCCGAGGGACGGGTGTACTCCTATCCCAAGCCCCTCACGATCAGCAACCACACGGTTGCAGCCGTGAGGACCGCCGAGCTCGGGCTGAGGGAGCGGCTGGGGCTGATGCTGCAGAGCCGGCTGCACTCGCGCTCTGGCAGGAAGGCCGCGCTCGCGATGACCCGGAGCCGCCTTCCCATGGCCACGATCAACGCCGTCGTGCAGTGGCTGGTGCCCCCTCCGAAGTACCACGTCCAGAGGCTCGTGCCCGGCGTGAGGGTCGCGAGGGAGGCGAGGCTGTGCGGCATGTACGTGATCGAGCGCGGGGGCGACGGGATCGTGGAGCTTAGGGAGCGCGAGGCCCTGGAGCTGCTGCTGTCCAACTGCGAGGACGCCTACGGCTTCCCGCCGTATCCGGTGATCAAGGGACACCTGTACGGCGAGGGGGAGGGCGACCTGAGGGGCACGGAGCGACAGATCATCTCGAGCGCGCTCTCCGGCCTGCCCGCATCCCTCATCCGCAGCAGCCGGATGGCCTGGTTCGAGCGCATAGCTTCCGTGGCCCACTCCACGCCCAGGCGCCCTGCCTCCGAGCAGTCCACGGCGCTGGCAAGCTGATCAGCTTCTGCTCCGCCGCCCCGGACACTGTCCGGGGCGGCGGAGCCGTTCCCGGCCCCGTGACGGATCACCCTGGCTCGTTGTACAATGTGCTCCTCCCGAGATCACGGGGCTCAGGGAGCAGCCTGAGGTAGCTATCATGAAAAGATCCTGGCTCGGCCTCGCAGCTATCGTTGTCGTCTTCCTGACGGGATGCAATCTCGCCTCACCAACAAGGGCGGACCTGGTCTCGCCCGACTTACAGCAGCACCATACGATCGCATTCTCTGCCAGCGCGGATTCCTGGGTCTCGCACGAGCACCCGAAAGCCAATTTCGGCACCTCATCGGAGCTGAAGGTGGACGGCTCACCCGTCAAGCGAAGCTACCTCCGCTTCGACATCACCGGCGTGAGCGGCAAGGTGACCGGCGCGACGCTCAGGCTATACGATGACGGGAACGGCTCGGTGGCCGGTCCAGCCGTGTACCTGACCGGCAACGCTTGGACCGAGAAGGGCATCACCTGGAACGACAGGCCGTCGCGCCTGAGCGGCGTGCTCGACACCGCCGGCCGGGTCCGCGCGAGCAGCTGGATCGGGCTGGACGTGACAAAGGCGGTAGTCGGCAACGGTACCTACTCCTTCGAGCTGGCATCGAGCAGCTCCGACGGTGTGCTGCTCAGCTCGCGCGAAGCTGCCGACCACCGTCCCGAGCTCGTCGTGACCGTCCAGGTGTCCGGAACCGCCGTGGCAGCGCAGACCCCCACCGTCGCTGTGTCGGCGACTCCGCCGCCCGCCAACACCGGTACACCGGTGGCGACGCAGACTCCGGTTCAGACGAGTACCTCCGCACCCGCTCCTACTCCGACCGCGACGTCCGGGCTGCCGAGCTTCGGCCACGTCTACCTGATCGTGATGGAGAACAAGGAGTACGACTCGATAGTGGGCAGCCCTAAGGCCCCCTACATCAACTCGCTCCTCTCGAAGTACTCGACGGCCTCGAACTACTACGCGGTGACTCACCCCTCTCAGCCGAACTACATCGCGCTGTTCTCCGGCTCGACCCACGGAGTCACGGACGATGACGTGCACAACGTCTCGGGCAGAAACCTCGCCGACCAGCTCGAGACCAAGGGCAGGAGCTGGAAGGTGTTCGCCGAGAACTACCCCGGAGGGTGCTACACGGACAAGACCGCCACGGGAGGAGAGGACGGCTCGGGCACGTACGCCCGCAAGCACAACCCGGCGATCAGCTTCACGGATGTCAACCAGAACTACAGCAGGTGCGCGTCGCACATCACCGACCTCAAGCACTTCGATCCCGCGGCCGCGTCCTTCGAGATGATCGTGCCAAACCTGTGCAACGACATGCACGACTGCCCGGTCTCGTCGGGGGACAGCTTCCTCGAGGGCTTCCTGCCGCGCATCTTAGAGAGCCAGGCGTGGAAGCAGGGAGGGGTGATATTCCTCACGTTCGACGAGGGCGACAGCGACGTGCACGGCGGAGGCCACGTCCTCACCATAGCCATATCTCCCTACTCGAGGCCGGGGTACCACTCGCCGTCGTTCTACGACCACTACTCCCTGCTGCGCACGATCGAGGACGCCTGGGGGCTGGGCTGCCTGGAGAAGAGCTGCGACGCGAGCAGCATGAAAGACCTGTTCCGGACGGGCAACCCCTGACCCCGCGAGCTGGGCTCACGACACCGCTCGTGGTCACGAGGGTGCCGCACGTTGCCTCGTTCGAGCTCCGAGGCGGCCGGCATCTACCCCTTGAGGGAGCCCGCGAGCATGCCGCGCAGGAAGTAGCGCCCCAGAAAGATGTACACGAGCAGCGTGGGCACCGCCACGAGCAGCGCGCCCGCCATCTGCACGTTCCACTCCGTGAACTGGCTGCCCGCGATGTTCTGCAGCGCCACGGTCACCGGCCGCACCTCCGGCGCGTTCGTTATCACGAGCGCGAACAGGAACTCGTTCCAGATCGAGGTGAACTGCCAGATCGCCGTCACCACGAACCCCGGCGCCGAGAGCGGCAGGATGACGTACCGATATATCCCGAAGAACCCGGCGCCGTCCACCTTCCCCGCCTCGACCAGGTCCGAGGGCACCGTCGCGTAGTAGTTGCGGAAGATGAGGGTCACGATCGGGATGCCGTACACGACGTTCGTGAGGATCAGGCCGGGGATCGAGCCGTACAGGTGGATGTTGCGCAGGAACACCACGAGCGGGATGAGCACGCTCTGGTACGGGATGAACATGCCGAACAGGATCGCGGTGAAGAGGGTGTCCGAGCCCCGGAACCTCCACTTCGAGAGCACGTACCCGTTCATCGAGCCGAGGATGCACGAGACGATCGTCGCGGGGATGGTCAGCTCGAAGCTGTTGTGGAAGCTGTCGCGAAGGTCTATCCAGGCTGCGCCGAAGCTGCCGAAGTTCAGACTCGTCGGCCACTGCCACATCTGCCCGACGTCCACGTTCTGGAAGCTCTTCAGCCCGGTGATTACCAGCAGGTACACGGGCAGCAGGAAGAAGATCGCGAAGACGATCATCAGGGCGTACGCGAGCACCCGCCGGTAGCTGAAGCCCCCTCCCCGGCCGGCACGGGTGGTCATCGCTGCGTCTCCGTTCGGATGTTGTAGATCAGGTACGGCACGATCAGCACGGCGACGAGCAGGAGGAGCACGATCGCGATCGCGGCGCCGACCGCGTACTCGTTGCTCTTGAAGGTGGTCTCGTACATGTTGATCGCGGGCACGTCCGTGGCGAACCCCGGCCCCCCACCGGTCATCGCCATTATCAGGTCGAAGATCTTCAGAGATATGTGGCCGAGGATTATGAGCGCGCTCAGGGTGATCGGGTGCAGCAGCGGCAGCACGACGTAGCGAAAGACCTGCCACTCGCTCGCGCCGTCCACCCGCGCGGCCTCCCGCAGGTCGTCGGGTATCCCGCGCAGCCCCGCCAGGTACATCGCCATTATGAAGCCGGACATCTGCCAGATCGCGGCGACCGCGACGGGGATCATCGCGAGGGGTATGCCGAGGGGCACGAGCAGCCAGCCCGGCCTCCAGCCTCCCGCGGGCCACACCGCGGCGGTCGTGCTCCACTGCTGCGCGAGCGGGATCCCGAAGCTCTGAAAGAGCGCGTTCAGCCCGGTGGGATTGCCCTGAGTGCCGGGCTGGAACAGCCACTGCCAGATCACGCCCGTCACGATGAACGACAGCGCCATCGGCAGGAGGTACACCGTGCGGAAGAAAGGCTCCCCCCTCACGTTCAGGTCGAGCAGCACCGCGAGCACCAGCCCGATCACCAGGCAGCCGATCAGAAAGAAGATCGTGAACACGAGCGTGTTGCGCAGGTCCGTCTGGAAGCGGTAGCTGGTGAATATCTCGGCGTAG
Source organism: Chloroflexota bacterium (assembly GCA_902810765.1). Lineage (GTDB taxonomy): Bacteria > Chloroflexota > Chloroflexia > Thermobaculales > Thermobaculaceae > CADDYR01. Next base: position 1,556 of record CADDYR010000087.1, on the reverse strand, counting down.
TTCTGTAGCCCCCGGATGGTGTAGTCGGCGACGATGCCGTGCCACTTCGTGAGCGACACGAACCCGGTCCAGCCTATGAACCCGTACACGAACACGGCGATCGCGGCGACCGACGGCGCGATCATCAGGAAAGGGGCGATGCGGTCGGTGTTCACTCGGCGCCGCCACGCGCCCTTGACGGAGCCGCTCTCCACCTCACGCGTAGCCGTTCGTGCCATGCGCACCCTCCGCGGCAACGTGATGGGTCGGGAGGCGGAGGGCACATCCTCCGCCTCCCGACGGCCTCTACCTCTTGATGTCGTCCTGCTGGGCGGCGGACGCGAGCTGCGCCTTCAGCCCCTGCTTGTCGCCGCTCGAGGCGAACACCTCGAGCGCGTTGTCGTAGTCGCTGATGAACGTCTCGTTGTCCGCGGCACCGTGCACGATGCTGGGCGCGAGCTTCGTCTTCGAGAACTCGTCTATGGCCCACTGGCCGTACGCGTCGAACACGCTCTTGTCCGCGTCCAGTCTCGGAGGGATCGAGCCCTTGAGCGGATTGAAGGTGTCCTGCCCTATCTTCGATCCCAGGAGCTTCAGCCAGGCAATCGCGTTCTCGCGGTCCGGCGCTCCCTTCGGCAGACCGAAGCTGTCGGCGAGCCACAGGTACACCCCGCTCGTGCCGGGCGTGGGCGCCCAGCCGAACTCCTTGTCGGGCTTTGCGCCCTTCGCCTTGAAGTAGCCCTCTGCCCAGTCCCCCATTATGTTCATCGCAGCCGTGCCGTTCAGGATCAGCTGCGACGCCTGATCCCAGGTCAGCGATGGCCGGTCGCTGTTGGTGTAGCTCAGCATCCTGCCGAGGGTGTCGATGGCCTTGTCCATCCTCGGATCGTTCTGCCACATCGAGGGCGTCACTACTAGCCTGCCGTAGTCCGTGGGGCCCATCAGCGCGAGCAGGATGTTCTCGAACAGCTGCGGGGTATTGAACTTGTCCTTGTCCCCCACGGCGAGCGGGGTGACCCCCTTCGACTTGAGAGTCTTCGCCACCTTGAAGAAGTCGTCGAGGGTCTTCGGAGGGGTGAGGTGGTACTTCTGGAAGATCGCCTTGTTGTACCACAGCATGTTCGAGCGGTGGACGTCGAGGGGCACGGAGTACGGCTGGCCGTTGGAGCTGATGCCCTCGATCATCTCCTTGCGCATCACCTTGTCCCAACCCTGCTGCTTGAACAGGCTTCCGAGGGGCTCCATCTTGTTCGCCTTGACCCACGTGCCGATCAGCTCCTGTCCGGCGTGGACCTGGAAGCTGTCGGGGGGCTTGCCGCCCTGCATGCGGGTGACGAGCACCGTCTTGGCGTTCGTGCCCGCGCCCCCGGCGACCGCCTGATTGACTATCTTCACGCCCGGATTGTACTTGTGGTACAGCTTGTACAGCGCCTGGAGCGCGTTCGCCTCGCCGCCCGCGGTCCACCAGCTGAAGATCTCCAGCGTCCCGGAGGCGTTCTTGTTCACCACGAGCCCGCCGGCCTGCATGCCCGCCGACGTGGTCGTGGTCGCGCCGGGCGCGGCGCTCGGGGTGCTCG
>CADDYR010000086.1 GCA_902810765.1 Chloroflexota bacterium | reverse complement strand
TCGCGTACAGGTACTATACGGAGGGTATGTAGCTTCGGGAGGGCGGCGTTGGACGACCTGGTCGGGGAGCTGTATCGCAGGCACGCCCAGGAGCTCACGGTCGCGCTCGCGCTCTCGCTGAACGACAGCGAGGCCGCGGAGGACCTCGCGCACGAGACGTTCCTGAGGGCCGTGGCGGCGGAGGCAGTGCTCCGCGAGCACCCCGACCCCCGCGGCTGGCTCTTCCGCACCGGCTACAACCTCGCCCGCAACTGGCTGAGGGTCGCCGCCCGCCGCAGGCATCAGGTCGCCCGCAGGTACCCGGTCGTGCCGCCGGCCGCGTGGGAGGACTCGATAGACCTGCGCAGCTCCCTCGGGAGGCTGAGCCGGAGGCAGCGCGACGCGATCGTGCTGCACTACTACCTGGGGTTCGGGCTCGAGGAGACGGCGGACCTCCTGGGGTGCAGCGAGGGGGCGGTGAAGTCGCACCTTAGCCGGGGGCGGGCCGCGCTCGCACGGATGCTCGATACGAGGGAGGCCGAGTGATGGAGCACGACAGGGAGAGGGCCAGGAGGCTGCTGGCGGCGGCGAGAGAGCCGCACCCCGCGAGGCTGGAGGACCTGCGCCGCGCTCGCTCGTCGCGTCGCAGACAGCTCGATGTCGTCCCAGCGGGAGCGCTCACCCTGGCCGTGCTGATCGTCGCGGCGTTCCTGTTCACACACTACGCCGGATCAGGCAACATCGTGCCGCAGCGCGGTGGGCATCTGCTGAGAACGCCCTCTACCCCCGCTCCAGCCCGAACATCCCCAGCCCCGATCGTGGCCACGCCTCCCCACAACCCGCTCAACCCGGCGCCCCCGCTCAGGAGGTTCCCGAGCCTGGTGGAGCGCGACGATATCCTCCCACCCGGGGCGACCATCACCTACTACGCGGGCCCGGGCGCTCCGAAGGGGCTCACCACCCTGTACCAGAGCGAGATGTTCTGGGACGGCTTCGACGCGCTCGAGCTCGACTTCGGCTGGACGGACGCGAGAGGTATGGATGCCGAGCAGGGGGGAATCGTCTACTGCGATCACCCGTATGGGAGGATCACGGTCCTGGGCGACGGATCCGAGGTTCTCGGCACGCTCGACGTCTCGATCTCCTGCGCGACCCAACCGGAGACGATCCGGATCCACAACGCCACTCGGATCGAGATCACGATCAATCGGCTGGGCACGCTCGTCCGGGGCGCGCCGTCCGCTCGCGACACCTTCGCGCGGGACGACCTCGTGCCGCCCGGGGGCTCGCTCGAGTACTACGCGGGGGCGCCTCGGGGCCGGTACACCCTCGCGCGGGAGCGGGTGTTCTCGGACAGGGTGAGCTTGATGTATCTCGTGCTGGAGGTGGGCGGCAGGAGCCAGACCGTCTGGGCGACCTGTGGCTGGCCTCCGAGGTACGTGGAGGGTCCGACGCTCAGGGACGCCTCGGGGCGCACAGCCGGGACCCTCAAGATGTACATAGCGTGCCACGGCACCCCCCAGAAGGTCGTGCTCGACAGCGACTCGCCCCTGCCGATCAGGGTGAGGCGGGTGGTCGCGGCCCCGCTCGGCTATCTGACGGTGCACGGGGGCGACGTCGGCTGGCCCGCCGTATTCGCGCTCACGCTGCGTGGCGAGGCTCCTCGCGGCGACTCCTTCTACGCGGTCTACGAGGACGAGGCGGCCTATGGGAGGCCGAGGCTCGTCAGGGTGCCGATGTGCGGCGCGGGCAGCCGGAGGGCTCCGCTCGAGCCGTGCGCGGGAGGGGGAGCGGTGTATCGCCAGCTTGAGCCCCTCTCTCCCTTCCCCGGCACGCGCTACTGGTTCGTCCGACGCACCACCTCGGGCCGGGAGCAGATGTTCGACCATCACCTCCTGCCCGCGCCCTCGGAGGAGCGCGGCTACCTCGAGATATCCGGGACGTACTCCTACGCCGCCCGCAACGCCGGAAAGGCCGGGCACTGAGCAGGGGATTTCCTACCGGGCGCTGGCCCGAGTGTTGCAGGGGCTCGCCGCTCTCGTACGAACCCATCTCCCACCTGCCGTGCCGAACTCCCGCCCCACCCCTGTCATCGTGAGGCTGCAGGCCGAGGAACCTATAATTACGGGGACAAGATCCCTCGCCTCGCTCAGGAGGGCGGTGTGCAGGTGTACGCAGGGAATCTGTATCATTCCGTGGCCATTGAGATAACGCCGAGGAGTTGGCATAATACCGAGCTATCGGAGGTGACTGCGGGATGGCGCTGGTGGAAGAGGACGCGGCACAGGCTTGCGAGGATATCTCGATCGAGCTCGCGGGAGGACGCTGGTTCGCGAGCGGCGCCCCCACACATCCCGTGTCCGCTGCCCTGGCGGATGCTTTCGCGCCAGCGACCTGCTGCCTGTACGAGTGGGTGGAGTACTTCGCGCAATACGAGGATGCGGACTCCCTGAGGGTTGGTGGTGAGCAGATCGGCCCCATAGCGCCCGGCCTGTTCCGAGTCCGGTTCGAAAACCACCTTGGCCTTGCCGCCATCCAGCCGTTTCGTGGGGGCACTCCCCTATGTCCGCCCGAGTGGGTGGAGATCATCTCCCCAAAGCTCGGCACACCGGAGGCGCATCTGCGCTTCCTCCGGGCGCTGCTGGACGACCTGTTCCGCCACGCAGCCCGCATCCCGTTCACGTTCCGAGCGCAGACCGGGCGCGGCGTAGTAGAGACTATGCGCCCTCCAACGCCCCTTTTCGTACTCTACTTCCTGCACGAGTACGTGGATGACCTGCATAGAGCGCTGGATGTCGTGCTCGGAGCACCACACCGCCAGCTGCTCGACCGCTCCGACTTCGTCCGGCTGGCCGATGCGACGGAGGCCGATGCGGACGTCCTGATCGGCATCCTGCAGTCGCCGGACGAGTGGGCGCGGGCGACGGGGTTCCCGCTCGCGGAGAGGCTTGGTGGACACGCGCCAGCGCGGGTGTGGCAGCGGCTGCCGGAGGAGACGTTCGACACGCCCGAGAACCGATTCGTGCGTGCCTTCCTTTGGGAGGTGCTGACAGCAGCCGGCACGCTCACGACCTGCAGATGGTGGAGCAATGTGCTGCCTGAGCATCGAGATGCGATCCACCGGATGGCTGAGCGGCTGCGACACGTGCTCACTCGCTCGGTTTTTGGAGACATCGGCCCGATGTACTACCTGCCGTCCTCGTCGCAGGTGCTACTCCGGCGGGACGGATATAGGGACCTGCTGCGTCTGTGGCGGGTGTTCCACCAGGCTCGGCGGCCGCTGTTCGAGAGGCTGAGGCGGGCTATGGAGCTGCGGGACGTCGCGACGCTGTACGAGGTATGGGCGTTCTTCGCGCTCGCGACTGAGATCGGCGAGGTGCTGAGCGAAACGCCCGCGGCCGAGCTCCACACGTCGGATGTCCGAGGGCTCGACTGGGGGGCCAGGGTCCGGTTCGGTGAGAGAGGAACGCTCGTCTACAACGAGTACGAGAGATCCTACTCCGTGCCCCTGCGCCCCGACTTCACCTGGATGGTGCAGGGAAAGGCGGACGTGGTGCTCGACGCCAAGTTCCGTCTCGACAGGCAGACGCTCGAGGGCGGAGACGACACGCCGGAGGCGACGGCGAAGCGCGCGGACCTGTACAAGATGCACACATATCGGGACGCTCTCGGCGTGCGCGCCGCCGTCGGCATCTACCCCGGCGACACCTCGATCTTCCATCACACAAATGGCAAGCGGTCGTGGGACTTCACGCTGAGGGACCTCATGACTGGGGATTACACAGGCGTCGGCGCCCTCGCGATGAGGGCAGGAGATTAGAAAGGGGATCAGGCGTTGGATATTCAGAGGCTGAACCAGCTCGCAGGGCAGTTCGCCCGCGAGATGCGTACTTCAGAGGATCTGCAGTCCCACCTCGCGGACCACGAGCGTCGGAGAGAGCGGGCGCGGGCGATGCTCACACAAGAGCGCATTCCCACCTTGAGCGAGAACGACCTGCGCGAGCTCTTCTTCGACTCGGATGCTTTCGGCTACTGGAGGAACAAGGAGTGGGAATTCCAAGAGCGCCTGAAGAAAGTAGGGACGCCCGGACTCCGGAGCGCCTTGATGGAGGTGATAACTCGCGCCGAGCGCGGCCTGAAGCCCGACGACTTGAAGCACATCTGGGGGATGAGGGGGCTGGGCCGCTTGCTGACGACCGAGCTGCTATCGTATCGCTTCCCGGACCGCTACTGGACGTACAACGAGAGCGTCACGCTGAAGGCCCTGCGCGTGCTGGACGAGGACGTGAAGGCGAGCATGCCTCGCGGGCAGGGGTCCGATCCCTACATCTACTGCGCGCTGGCTCCGCCGATCGGCCAGGTGCGTGACGCGCTGATGAACGCCGGGCTCGCTGACGTGAACAACCTGCACGCGGACCTCTTCCTGTACTGGCTGACGAGACGGCCAGAGGCAGAGAGTCCTCGTAGGGCTGATGCCGACAAACACGCCTGCAGCATATGGCTTTTCCAGGCCAACCCCAGATACTACGACCTGGCAGAGGAATTGAAGCACAGGCGGGTGGGCGACGTCGTTAGCTGGGCAGCGACCACCAGCTTCAGAAAGATGCATGCCGGAGACAAGGTAGTGCTGTGGCAGAGCGGGCCGGGCGGCGGCATCTTTGCCCTTGGAGATCTCGTCGGCGATCCCTACCAGCGCGAGCAACCGATGAATGAGGATGACTCCGAAGAGGCTCCGTACAAGCGATCCAAGTGGTGGGTGGATGTTCGTTATACGTGCATCCTCGAGCAGCCCATCACTCGCGAGGTCGTGAAGGCCCACCCGATACTCAGGAACCTGGAGGTCCTCAGGTGGACGAATGCCACCAATTACAGGATCACAGAAGAAGAATGGGCGGCCATACAGGCCCTGCTCAACGGAGAGACTGAGCCTTCTAGCGATGTGCTTGCCAGCCTCGACCGCAACAGCGAAGATGCTGCCCGACGGGTGTTCGAGAGGATAGTCCCCGATCCTGAGATACGAAGAACGTGCCTGGAATTCCTCGCGGACTCTATCGTGCACGCCCATGGCTGCGGTAAATCAGCATGGGAAATAACCCTTTACTCAAACGGGGCTCGTCTGAACGTTGCCCAGATAGAGGTTCTCGTTTACATGAATGATACCAGCAAGGTAATACTTGACGCCGAATCTATACGTGAATCAGTGCGTGAGATCCTGGGAGATAGACTGGAGGTCGGAGCGGATCTCTACAGAAGCGTGTCCGGGCCAAAAGGCATAGTGCTTTTTACCCCAGACGAGGCTTCAGATGTCCTCCCACTGGTGCGCGAGCCACACTTGCGGTTGATCGAGAACGCAGCCAGGACTAAGCAAACTTCTTCTTTCAAGGAGTCATACTCTCCGGGGATCGTCGAGTACCTGCGAAGCTATCTGAACAGGGAGGTTCCCCATCCCGCGTACTATCAAGTCGCTGCCCCCACACCCACCATTGATGTGCCCGTTGCCGTTGCCAGCTTTCTGGCATCGAAAGGGCTGAAGTTCTTGCCGTGGCAGGTCGCCACGTTCTACACGGCGTTGCAGGTCAAGGGCTTCGTCATCCTCAGCGGGATCAGCGGCACGGGCAAGACGAAGCTCGCTCAGCACTTCGCCGAGATGCTGCCAGGGCTCGCAGAATACGCACAGCCGGCCATCCCGGAGTCCGAGTGTACCGGCAACCTGCTCTTCATCTCTGTGAGGCCGGATTGGCGCGACTCGAAGGGCATGCTCGGCTACTACAACCCGCTCACCCAGACCTACGAGGGAACGCCCTTCTTGCGTTTCCTTCAGCAGGCGATACAGAGCTACAAGGCAAGGGACGGGCTCGCGTGGTTCGTCATCCTCGACGAGATGAACCTCGCCCGCGTCGAGTACTACTTCGCGGACATGCTCAGCGTGCTGGAGTCGGGCCGCGACGAAAAAGGCTGGACGCGCGAGGCGCTGCGGCTCGACTACCCGCAGGATGCCGATACGGAGCTGCCGCGAGAGTTGCGCATCCCGCCGAACCTCTACGTCATCGGCACCGTCAACGTGGACGAGACCACGCACGCCTTCAGCCCGAAGGTGCTCGACCGCGCGTTCGCGCTCGAGCTCGCCGACGTCAGCTTCGCGAACTACCCGCCACGGCCGAGCGGCGAAGCCTCAGCCCTCTCGGACGGCACAAGGCAGGCGATCCTGGCCAGCTTCACACGGGGCGGCACGTTCGGGCGCGTGGACAAGCGCGAGATCGCCGGGTACGTCGAGAGGCACCCGGAAGTGCGCGATAGGTTGGACAGACTCAACGCTCTGCTGCGCCCGCACGACCTGCACTTCGGGTACCGGGTCTTCGACGAGATAGTGACGTTCCTGTGCGCGGCGGATGAGAACCGCATGTTCGAGATGCCGGATGCGGGTGACCCGTTCGATGCGGCCGTGCTGATGAAGGTGCTGCCCAAGTTCCACGGATCCACTGGAAAGCTCGAGCGACCACTGCGCTCCGTGCTCGCGTGGTGCGTCGCCCCCGACGAGCCGGATCACCAGAGCATCGAGAGCGCGCTCTCGCAGGCCGAGGACGGCTCGGGCGTGGCTGATAAGCTGGATTCGCTGACGTACGAGTGTCCCAAGACGGCCAGGCGCGCTATCCGGATGCTCCAGGCCCTGTACACGGACGGCTTCGCCGCGTTCAGCTAGGGTCGGGAGGCGGTGACGATCCGCACGGGCGGGTACATCCGCCAGTCCAGTCCCGACACAGTCACGTCACGGCAGCCCGCGAGCACGCCTCCCAGCAGGGCGTAGGTGACGCCCGGCGCGTCGATCCCGTAGCTGACCCTTACCGATGCGGCCATCGCCTCTCCTCCTGACGACGGGATAAATCTCCGAGCGAACACGATTGTATGACTCTGATTCGCGGAGCGGAAGTGTCGCGCACGGGGATCGGGGGAAGCTAATGCGTGCCCCGTCCGAAGGACCTACGAGGTCACGCGGGTGCGCGCGAGGTTGTACTGCAGGCGGGCGACGAGCTGTGCGTAGAACCGGCTCGGGCTGCCCAGACGGACGAACTGCGCGCGCTCGTCGCTCGAGGTCACGACGAGGTCGTCGCCGTACTGCACCGGCACGTTCACCTGACCGTCCACGGACAGGAAGGACTCCTGGGCGCGGAGCAGCGCCAGCTCGATCCGCGCCTCCGCCGGCAGCACGATGGCCTGCACGAAGCTGAGGTGCGCGGCGATGCTGGTGAGCAGGATGTTCGGGAGCTCGGGCGCGAGCACCGGCCCGCCCACCGCGAGCGAGTAGGCGGTCGAGCCGGTCGCGGTCGCGGCGATCACGCCGTCCGCTATGTAGTTCGCGAGCGAGGCGCCATCTATCTTCACGGAGATCCAGAGAGACTGCGGCGTGCGCCCGCGCGCGAGCACGACGTCGTTGAGCGCCGAGTAGCTGCCGATGTCCCGGCCATCCCGCACCTGCACGACCCTCACGAGGCACCTGCGCTCGATGCGGTACCGCCCCTCGAGCACCGAGCCCAGGGATTCCTCGAGTGTCTCGGGCTCGATCTCCGCGAGGAAGCCGAGGCGACCGGCGGCCACACCGAGCACGGGCAGCTCCCGGGGCACGGCGAGGCGCTGCGCCTGGAGCACCGTACCGTCCCCGCCGACGGCCACCACCATGTCCGTGCTCCCGGGAGGCTCCTCGCCGTCGTCGTAGCACGCGAGGTGCGACACCTCGACTCCGGCGTCCCCGAGCAGTCTCTCGAGCCGGCGCGTGACCGCCGGAGCTTCGGGGCTGCTGGGATGGGTCAGGATCGCCGCGTGCTTCATCTTGCCGCTGTCCCTACCTGCTAACCAGCTCCTCCGCGCGGGCGAGCGCGTCGCGGACCATCGCGTCCGTGTTCGGCGGCTCGGGCCTCGCGCGCGAGTACCACGCCAGGAACTCGACGTTTCCGGCTGGCCCCAGTATAGGGGAAGTCGTCAGCCCCTGCACCGTCAGCCCCAGCGAGCGGGCGTGCGAGTGGACCTTCTCGATAACCGCGCGCCGGACCTCGGGGTCGCGCACCACCCCACCCCCGCCCACCTGCGCCGGCCCCGCCTCGAACTGGGGTTTGATGAGCACGATCAGGTCCGCATCGGGCGTCGCGAGGCCCACGAGCGGCTCGAGCACGAGCGTGAGCGAGATGAACGACAGGTCCGCGGTGACGATGCTCACGGGCTCAGGAAGCTCGCGCAGGTGGCGCACGTTCGTCCGCTCCATCACGACCACTCGCGGGTCCTGCCTGAGCTTCCAGCTGAGCTGGCCATAGCCCACATCCACGGCATAGACACGGGCGGCCCCGCGCTGCAGCAGCACGTCCGTGAAGCCGCCGGTGGAGGCTCCGGCATCGAGCGCTACCCTTCCGCGCACCTGGATCGTGAAGGTGTCGAGCGCGTGGGCGAGCTTGAGGCCTCCGCGGCTGACGTAGGGCAGGCCGCCCGAGCACTCGATCCCGGCGTCGGACGGCACCATCGCGCCGGGCTTGTCCACGCGCTGCCCGTTCACGCTCACCTCGCCCGCGAGGATGAGGGCCCGGGCTCGCTCTCGGCTCTCCGCGAGCCCTCGCTCGTGCATCAGTACGTCCAGGCGCCTGCGGTCGCTCAATGGGTGATCCCGGCGAGCTGGTTCAGCCGATACGAGTTGCAGTGGCAGACGGCCACGGCGATGGCGTCCGCCGCGTCGTCCGGCTTCGGCACCTCCTCGAAGCCGAACAGCATCTTCAGGAAGGTCTGGATCTGGAGCTTGTCGGCCGAGCCGTAGCCGACGAGCGCCTGCTTCACCTGCATTGGGGTGTACTCGTAGATGGGGATGCCGTGCTCGGCGACGGTGAGCAGCACGACCCCTCGGGCGTGTCCCACGGCGATCGCCGTCCTGGCGTTCCGGGCGAAGAACAGCTCCTCGACGGCGACGTGGTCCGGCCGATACTGTTCGATGACCTGCGTGAGCTCGCGGTGGATGATGAGGAGGCGGTCGGGCAGGGGGAGTCCGGAGGGCGTCCGGACCGCTCCGTACTCCACGCCCGTGTAGTCCCGCCCGTCGTAATAGACCATCCCGTACCCGAGGATCGCGGTCCCCGGGTCGACGCCGAGCACTCGAAGCTTCAACGGCTACACGCTCGAGTTGATCGCCACCTCGGAGTCCACCTGCAGGTTGGTGTAGACGCCGTGAACGTCCTCGAGGTCCTCGAGCTTCTCGATCATTCGGAGCACGCTCTGGGTCTCGGCGTTAGAGACCTCGATCGTGGTCTTCGGGATGTAGATCAGCTCGGCGGAGGCGACGCTGACGCCCTGCGCGGCGAGGGCGGCCTCGACCGCCTTGAGGTCCTGTGGCGCGGTGTAGATCTCGATCGTGCTGTCGTCCACCTGGTTCACGTCGTCCGCGCCGCACTCGATCGCGGCCATCTGCACGTCGTCGGCCGACTGCTTATCCGATAGCTCGACCACGAGCAGCCCTCGCTGATCGAAGAGCCAGGCGACGGAGCCCGTCTCGCCCAGCCTGCCTCCCGAGCGGGTGAACGCACTGCGCACCTCGGAGACAGCGCGGTTGCGGTTGTCGGTGAGCACCTCGACGAGCACCGCCGCGCCCGCCGGGCCGTAGCCCTCGTAGATGACCTCCTCGTACCCGCCCGACGCCGAGCTGTCGGAGGTCGCCTTCTCGATCGCGCGCTTGATGTTGTCGGCCGGCATGTTGACCCCGCGCGCCTTCTGGATGGCGAGTCTCAGCTTGAAGTTGGACTCCGGATCCGGTCCGCCCTCCCGGGCGGCGACGCTGATCTCGCGCGAGACCTTCGTGAAGATCTGGCCGCGCTTCGCGTCGGTGGCTTCCTTCTTTCGCTTGATCGTGGACCACTTGGAATGACCGGACATATATCACCTCCCGTGCTTCCGGCTGGGGTGGACCGGACATCGGGGCAAGAATAGGGTAGCTGCCCTCGAGAAGTATCGCAGAAATTATAGCAACGACGCCGCTTCCACGGCAAACGTCGTGCCACGCTTCCCCGGGTCGGCCACGCGTGCCGACCACGTATGCTCTGCCCCGTTCCGTCAACGAGACGTAAACGGCGGGGCGCCGCGCGCCCAACCCCCCGCGCGGCGGAGTATGATCGTGACGTGCGGCGTCTGCGCCGGAGGCCTGGTTGACGCCGCCGGACGGCGAAGTAACATGCATGTAGAAGGTTCTATCAGAGCCACGGGCACCATATCGAGAGAGGACACCGTCATGTACGGCTGGATCACCGCGCGACGAATCAAGGAAGGTCAACTGGACGAGTTCCTGAGGGCCTGGCAGGAACCTGAGGGCTCCCTTCCGTTCAAGCTGCCCGGCGACGGCGGTCCGGTGTTGTTCTCGCTCCACCCAACGGACGACCCGCGAGAGGTCTGGACGTTCGCGTTCTTCGACTCCCCGGACGCGATGATGCGGTTCCGGGAGAGTGGGGAGTATCAGCGGCACCTGGAGCAGCTGGAGCCGTACGTCGAGGAGACGCTGTGGCAGCGGTTCTTCGATGCCCGCCCGTGGCAGCGGCCCTCGAAGCCCCTCTACTACGCGGTGTACATCAAGACGATGCCCCACCATCTGTACCACCTCGCCGTGCTCGTGCCCGATGCTCGGGAGGCCGTGAGGCAGGCGGACATCCTCATGGCCGAGGCGAGGGCCAGCGGGTGCACCGACCCCGAGTGGACGATGCGCGTGTACGAGACGATAGACGAGGCGCCGAACACCCTGCCGGCGAACGCCTGGCACATGCCGGTCCCGGAGCACGCGGGCTAGAACCGCATAGTCGTAGCAGTGTACATGGAGATACGGCGGGCTATCGGAGGGGCGGGGGAAGTGCTGCGGGGCTGCCGAGCCCTGGAAGCGCGATATCGGGCGCCCTGCCCCTCGCTCCATGCCCTCTGTGATACCAAATCCGGGTAATGAGTCTGTCATTTCGAGGCCCCCTCTACTGACTGTCATTCTGAGGCCCGAAGGGCCGAAGAATCTGTCCGGGAGGCTTTGCCGCGTCCTCCCTTGCAGATCCTTCGCGGAGTTTACCCCTTCGCTCCCGCTCGGGGCAGGCTCTCGGGTGCAGCGAAGGGCTCAAGATGGCGGGTGTGGGTGGCTCAGGATGACTATGCCAGGTGGCTCCGGATGACGTTGGATAAGTGTCCGCCCGGAATCGGTATGATCTCTGGACTACGTGCATCGGGCTCCTGAGGGCCCGACAACGCTCCGCGGAGGATCGCTCAGGAAGCCGCCCTCATCTCGAGGCTCGACTCGCGGAGGACCGAACGGAGATAGCGACCCGTGTACGACTGCGGGCACGCGGCTATCTCTTCCGGAGCGCCCTGAGCGACTATCTCCCCGCCGTGCTTGCCCCCCTCCGGCCCGAGGTCTATGAGCCAATCGGCGGTCTTGATGACGTCCAGGTGATGCTCGATCACCAGCACGGTGTTGCCCGCTTCGACCAGGTAGCTCAGGCTGTCCAGCAGACGCTGGATGTCCGCCAGGTGCAGGCCGGTGGTCGGCTCGTCCAGGATGTACAGGTTGCGGCCCCCTCGCTTGATCTTCCCCAGCTCGTGGGCCAGCTTGACTCGCTGGGCCTCCCCTCCGGATATGGTGGTCGAGGACTGGCCGAGCTTCAGGTAGCCCATGCCCAGCTTGTTCAGTATGCCGAGCTTGTGCGCGATCAGTGGCACCTCCTCGAAGAAGTGCGCGGCCTCCTCGATGGGCATGTCGAGCACCTCGGCGATGTTCCTGCCTCTGTAAGCTACTTCCAGCGTCTCCTCATTGTACCGGGCGCCCTTGCAAGCCGGGCAGATCACCTCCACGTTTGCCATGAACTGCAGCGAGGTCTTGATCAGCCCTTGGCCCGCGCACTGCTCGCAGCGCCCGCCCTTGACATTGAAGCTGAACCTGGAGGCGGTGTAGCCGCGCTTCCGGCTCTCGGGGGCGCTGGCGAAGATCTGCCGGATCGAGTCGTACACCCCTATGTACGTCGCCGGGTTGGAGGTCGGTGTGCGCCCGATCGGGGTCTGGTCTATGTTGATCACGTCTCGCAGGTGCTCGATACCCTCGACCGAGTCGTGCGCCCCGGACAGCACCCGGCTGTCGTGGAACACCGAGTAGAGCTTCTTGTACAGGATCTCGTTGACGAAGGTGCTCTTGCCCGAGCCCGACACGCCGGTCATGCAGACGAACACTCCCAGGGGTATCTCTACGTCTATGGACTTCAGATTGTTCTCGCGAGCCCCCCGCACCACGAGCTTCCTGCCGTCCGGCTGTCTGCGCTTCTTCGGCAGCGCGATCCGCCGCCTGCCGCTCAGGTACTCTCCGGTGAGGGAGTGTCTGAGCGGCAGGATCTCCTCGAGTGAGCCTTGGGCGACCACCCGACCACCGTGCGTGCCCGGTCCGGGTCCCATCTCGATGATGTGGTCCGCTCCCCGGATCGTGGCCTCGTCGTGCTCCACGACGATAACCGTGTTGCCTATGTCGCGGAGCCGCTGAAGGGTGTGGATCATCTTCTCGTTGTCGCGCGCGTGCAGGCCGATGCTCGGCTCATCCAGCACGTACAGCATGCCCATCAACTCCGAGCCTATCTGCACCGACAGCCGGACCCTCTGCGACTCGCCGCCCGAGAGCGTGGAGGCTTTGCGGTTCAGGCTCATGTAGTCCAGCCCGATGTCTATCAGCAGGTTCAGCCGGGCCGTGATCTCGCGCAGGATCTGCTCTCCCGCCTCCTGGTTGCGGGGCAGGGGCGGCAGCTCGGCCAGGAACTCCTGCAGCTCTCCAAGCGTGAGGTCTCCCATCTCGATGATGTTCTTGTCTCCGACCGTGACCAGCAGCCGCTGACGCTTCAGCTTGGTGCCCCGGCAGTCTGGACAGGTGTACTCCACCATGATCTTCTTCAGGTACTCCTCCATCCAGGAGTGAGCTACCATGTTGCGCCGGTAGTGGCGGTACTGCCGCTCGATCTCGTTGATGACCCCGTCGTAGCGAAACAGCTTGCCCACCTGCTCCTGCCCCTTGGTCGCGCCCTCCGGCAGCGCTATGGGAAAGCGCTCGCCCTTCGTGCCGTACAGCACCAGGTCGACGGCCTCCGGCGGCAGCTCCCTGAACGGCGTGTCCAGGCTGAAGCCGTAGTGCCGGGCCATGCTGTACAGGATGCGGGTGGTCCAGTTGTTCTTGTCGAACCTGAAGACCTGCGGGATGAACGCCCCGCCACGTATGCTGCGGGTCTTGTCCGGCACAAGCAGATCGGGATGTACGTGCAGGTAGATGCCCAGGCCGAGGCAGGTGGGGCAGGCGCTGCTCGGCACGTTGAACGCGAAGTAGTACGGCTCCGGCTCGCCCATAGATACGTGGTGGTCCGGGCAGGCGAACGACTTGTAGAAGCCGTCCACGTCCCTCACCTTTTCGGGAGTCAGGATGCGAAAGCGCAGGAAGCCTTCCCCGACCCGCAGCCCGTTCTCAATGGAGACGGTCAGATTCCTGAAGATGTCGGGCTTGACGAGAAGCGTGTCTATCGCGACCTCCAGGTTGTAGGTCTCGGCCTCATCGAGCTCGAGGTCCTCGCTCAGGTCGAGCAGCTCGTCGTCCACCCGCAGCCGCCTGTACCCCTGGCTCCTGATCTGCCCGAACAGGTACGGATAGTCCTCACCGTACGGCTTGAAGACGGGCGCATTGATCTCGACCACCGTGCCCTGCGGCAGCGAGAGCACGCGCTCGGCCATCTGGGCCGCCGTGCGCACAGGCACCTCCCGCTGGCAGTACGGACAGTGTGCCACTCCGCTGGTGGTGTACAGCACCCGGAAGTAGTCGTAGATATCGGTCATCGTGCCGATGGTGGAGCGCGGGTTCTGGCTCACGGACTTCTGCTCTATGGAGATGACCGGAGATAGCCCGTGAATGAAGTCCACGTCCGGCTTCTTTAGTTGGGCTACGAACTTGCGTGAAAAGGCGGAGAGCGATTCGAGGAACCGCCGCTGTCCCTCCGCATAGATGGTCTCGAACGCAAGCGAGGACTTGCCGGAGCCGCTGAGGCCGGTCAGCACGATCAGCTGCTCACGCGGTATCTCCACGTCTATGTTCTTCAGGTTGTTCTCTCTGGCGCCCCTGACGCCTATGGTATCTCTCATATCACCCCTTCCTTACCGGCTGTCTCGTGCGGTCCGGGCCACCCCACCCCAGCCCTC
>CADDYR010000085.1 GCA_902810765.1 Chloroflexota bacterium | reverse complement strand
GGTAACGCCTCAAGCCGGTGGGCCAACCCCTCGGGGAGGCAGCCGTCCAGGGCGGGACCGGTGATTGGGACGAAGTCGTAACAAGGTAGCCGTAGCGGAAGCTGCGGCTGGATCACCTCCTTTCTAGTGGACTCAACCCCCCATCGCTCCACAAAAAGGTGCACCCCCCTCGGGCGTTTAGCTCAGTCGGTCAGAGCGCGGTCCTGATAAGACCGAGGTCCGTGGTTCGATCCCACGAACGCCCACCAAAAGAGCCGGGCCATCGCGGCCCGGCTCTTTTGGTATTCGGGTATACTGCACCCATGCTCACCACCAACCGACGCGAGAAGGTCGCAAGGGTGGACGCCGCGCTCAGCTGCGTCTACGGAGACCCCGAGTGGTCCCCATCCCTCGACCCGGTAGGCGAGCTCGTCCTGACCATACTCTCCCAGCACACCTCGGACAGGAACTCGGGCGCAGCCTTCGACGCCCTGCACGACCGCTTCGAGGGCGACTGGCACCGCGTCATCGCGGCGCCCACGGAGGAGGTGGCCCGCACCATACGCTCCGCCGGGCTGAGCACCATCAAGGCACCCCGTATCCAGAAGGTGCTCGACGAGGTGCGAAGGCGCACCGGAGACTTCGACCTCCGCTTCCTCGAGAAGATGCCTCTGCCCGACGCCAGGCGCTGGCTCATGAGCCTCGACGGCGTCGGCCCGAAGACCGCGGCGTGCGTGCTCATGTTCTCGCTCGGGATGCCCGCGATGCCGGTCGACACCCACGTCCACCGTGTGAGCCGCAGGCTCGGACTCATCGGCCCAAAGGTCGGGGCCGACCGCGCGCACGACGTCCTCGCCGAGCTCGTGCCCGCGAGCCGGGCGTACCCGTTCCACATCAACCTGATCCGGCACGGCAGGCAGGTCTGCAGGGCGCCGGTACCGCGGTGCCAGATATGTCCGCTGACCGGGCTCTGTGACTACTTTCAGGCGCACCGCGACCAGACAAGACAGGAGGCGGCGACGTGACGTTACAGCTGATGGTGATCGGGAGCGAGCCCGCCTGGCCCTCGCCCCTGCGGGCCTGCTCGGGCTACCTGGTGCGCAGCGACACCACCACTTTGCTGATGGACTGCGGCACCGGCGTGTTCGAGAGGTTGCGCAACCTCGCCCGACCTGAGAGCCTCACGGGCATCATCCTGACGCACCTGCACTTCGATCACTGGGCCGACCTCATCCCGTTCCGCTACTACCTGAGGCTCGACCCGACCGTGCGCGGCCCGGCCCGCCCTCCGCTGTACCTGCCGCCCGGCGGCCTCGCTACTATCGAGCAGGTGGTTGCGCCGATAGATCCCACGGAGGGCTTCTTCGCCGACACGTACGAGGTGACCGAGTACGATCCGCGGTCACGGCTCCAGATAGGGGACATCGCGATCTCCTTCCACCGTACGCGCCACCCGATCGAGGCGTACGCGCTCAGGCTCGAGGCCGGTGACCGCGCGCTCACCTTCAGCGCCGACACGGGCTGGGAGCCGTCGGTCGCGGAGTTCGCGCGCGGCTCGCAGCTGTTCCTGTGCGAGTCGGCGTTCGGGTCGGGGGAGAGCGGGGGTGAGATGCACCTGACCGCGGCGGAGGCGGGGAGGCTGGCGACGCTGGGTGCCGTCGAGAGCCTGGTGCTCACCCACATGACAGAGGGCGAGGCCGAGCGCGCGGTCTCGGCCGCACAGACCGAGTTCGGCGGCCCGATCAGCCACGCCACACCCGGTAAGGTGTTCGACGTCTAGCAATCACTGCACTGCCTGCCCCCATACCGGTTCCTCCCCTCTCCCTCCATGGAGGGCATCACCTGGCACGAGCCGGAGAGGAGACCGTGCGAAGGTACTGTGGTTCGTCAGCCCGGAATATCGTGGATTCATCCCGATTCGGGGGTATCATACCAATTCCGGGTGGACACTTATCCAACCTCATCAGGAGCCACCAGGCGTAGTCATCCTGAGCCACCCACACCCGTCATCCTGAGCCCTTCGCGGAGTTTACCCTCGAGCGTAGCGAAGGGCTCGAGGATATACTCCGAAGCGAAGGGCTCGAGGATATACTCGGCGAAGGATCTGCAAGGGAGGACGCGGCAAAGCCTCCCGGACAGATTCTTCGGCCCTGCGGGCCTCAGAATGACAGTCAGTAGAGGGGGCCTCGGAATGACAGACTCATTATCCGGACTTGGTATCAGATTCAGGGCCATACACGTGACCTGATGCCCTCAGCCCTCGGGGAGCTCAACGGGACGGCCCGAGGCCGCGGACTGGATCGCGGCCGCGGTGATCGCAAGGCTCAGGAGGTTGTCCCGTCCCGAGCTCTCCGGCTCGCGCCCCTCGCGGATGGCCCTCGCGAACTCCTCCAGGCTGCCCGCACGATCAACATGCCGCACCGTCGGCAGCTCGACGGGCTGCTCCTCGCCCCCGAGCGTGTGGACCGAGGCGCGCTCGCTCCTCGCCCGCTCGCCGGGGTTGCCCCTGCTCGTCCAGGTGATCTCACCACGCTCGAGCTCCATCCGCCACTCGCCCGCCCACGGGGTGCGGGGTCCCGCGCTCACCCAGCTGCCCTGGTAGCTCACTAGCACGTCGCCGTCGAAGCGCACGGTCGCGACCGCCGACGGCGGGCCATCGAACCCGGACCAGTCGGGATGCGACGTGCGGCAGTATATCTCCCGTGCCTCCCTCCCGAGCACGAAGCGCATCAGGTCGAAGTGGTGGATGGACATGTCCATGAGCAGGGGCTGGGGGTCCGCGAAGATCCTGCCCCGCCTGCCCTGTCCCGGCCGCACGTTCCACCGGAACTGGAGGTTCACCAGCCCGGGCTCGCCGAGCGTGTCGCCCTCGATCAGCGCCCTCACGGCCCTGGGCGCGGGGAAGAATCTGTAGTTCTGGCTGACCATCAGCACCAGGCCGCTGCGGTCCGCGAGCTCGACCAGCTCCCTCGCCTCGGCGACGCTCGGCGCGAACGGCTTCTCGACGAGCACGTGCCTGCCCGCCTCGAGTGCGGCGCGTGTCAGCGGCGCGTGCCCGACGAGCGAGGCGGTCACCAGCACGGCATCCGGCTCCGTCGCCTCGATGCCCGCCTCGAGCGAGTCGAAGCAGGAGCCTTCGGAGGCTCCAAGCGCCTTGCGGGTCAGCGCGAGCGATTCGGGACTGGTGTCCACGTAGCCCACGGGCTCGATTCCCTCGACCGTCGGCACGACCTCCTTCGCCCAGTCACGGCCCCAGCCTCCCATTCCCGCCTGCAGGATCCTCAGCGCCAAGACAGTCTCCTTCCACTACTTAGGCAGGGTAACATACGGAACTCCCCACGTCGCTAGCCACAGCCAGATCCCGGCCAGGGCGACCGCCGCGGC
Organism: Chloroflexota bacterium; assembly: GCA_902810765.1. Lineage (GTDB taxonomy): Bacteria > Chloroflexota > Chloroflexia > Thermobaculales > Thermobaculaceae > CADDYR01. The sequence continues at coordinate 10,923 of CADDYR010000085.1, read as the reverse complement.
GAACACGTGCTCCACGGCCGAGCCCGTCGCCACGAGGTCGAGGCGCGCGTGCGGCCCTCGCCTGAGCAGCAGCGGGATGCCCGCGGGCGTACACAGGTCGAGCGCGAGGTGCGAGAGGTAGCCCAGGCTCGCTCCCCAGGCGACGACGGCCGGCACGTCGCGGCCCCGGAGCACGGGGAAGAAATACCAGAACGCGGCGACGATCAAGACGCCCGCCGCGACCGAGTGGATCGGACCGCGGTGGTGCGGGTCGTCGTGCAGCATCCGATCGAGGTCGGGCAGCTTCGCGGCCAGCATCGCCGCCGCGGCGAGCTCCAGCGCCGGTTGCGGTCCCAGCTCCCTCCACGCCGCGAGCCCCACGGCGGCAGCCCCGGCCGCGAGCACGTGGGTCCTGCCGAGCACTATCCGCCCGCCCTCACGCCCATATCCGCCCGAACGGGTACCACTGGTCCGGGTACTTGCGGATGAGGTTCTCGAACTCGCGCACGATCTCCGCCGTGGCCTTGCGCAGCGCCTCGTCCTCCGGCAGCGACCTGTCCACCCGCACGGGCCTCTCCGCCGCCACGACGTAAGAGTGATCGGGCATCCGGAAGCTCGAGACCACGAGTATCGGGGAGCCCGTGCGGTAGGCTACGCGCGCGGCGCCGAGCGGGAACCTCGCCGGACGACCGAAGAACGGCACCTCGACCGACTGCACCCCCTCCGGCACGATGTCGCTCATTATCGCTACCATCTCGTTCCGGCCGAGGGCGCGGAATACCTGTCTCAGGCCCCTATCCCGGGGCGCGAGGTACAGCCCCCGCTCCAGCCGCGAGCCGGCTACAAGCTGCGTGCCCCAGTTGCTCTCGGTGACGATCGTGAGCCTCAGGCCGTACGCGAGCGCGAACGCCGCCGCGACGTCCCAGCTCCCGGCGTGGGCGAGCGCGAATATCTCGCCCCTGCCCTCCTTCAGGAGCTCCTTGAAAGTCTCCTCGCCGCCCGGACGCACCCAGCTCCAGATCTCCTCGTTCATCATAGTGCGCACGATCAGGAAGTCCACGGCCATCCGGCCGTAGTTTCTGAAGCTCGCCTCCGCCAGCTGCCTGGCGCGCGGGTGGTCGAACTGCACCCCCAGCATCTGAGCGAAGTTCCTCTCAACGAGCCTCCTGCGCGCGGGCATCAGCCTCGCCACTGTCCAGGTGATCGCGTCCGATGCCGAGTACCGCCGGGCCGGGGGCAGGCGGCGCAGCCCGTAGCTGACCAGGTCCATGAGGTGCGAGGCCCAGGAGAGCGAGAGTGTGTACGCTTTCGAGCGGGGAGATGCGTGCTGGGCTCGGAGAGATCGTGTTGCTCGCGGCATCGAATTCCTTTCTCGAGACCGTCTCGTGGCCCCTCAGGGGGTGCCGGTCGGGTGCTTCGCCAGCGTCTCGTTCTCAGGCTGTTGCGGCTTCTGCTTCCGACCCCGCATCACGAGCCGGAACTCCTCGTGCAGCACGGCGAGCGAGATCGCTGCGATCGTCACGGCCGACAGGATCGAGAGCACGCGAAAGATGAGCATCGTGCCGACCGCGGCCGCCCGGTTGACCCCCACCGCGAGGAAAGCGCCTACGCCGCTGATCTCCGCAGCGCCCAGGTCCACGGGAAGGGGGAAGACTAGGCTGAACCCGAGGCTGAAGTAGTACACGGAGACGACGTCCCAGAGGTGGGGCTTAGCCACGCCGATGCCGAGCATAGTAAGATATAGCGTGACCCCCGCGATGGACACGTACACGAACGCGAGTCCCAGAGTCACCGCGAGGATCCGAGGATGCAGCAGCTCCCTCGCGCCCTCGCGGAACTTCCTGAGCTCCTCTATCCCGCGAGTCATCCACCTACGACGGCTCACCCACTCGGGAACTCCCAGGCGCCGCCTCGATGCGTACACGACGAGGCCGACCCCTACTACCAGTATCAGCCCTATCGCGATCACGAGCCGGACGGCGGTGCTCCACGTGCCCAGCCCGATCACGAACACCCCCACCAGGCACACCGTCACCTCGCTCAGCACGATCAGGGTCGTGGCCGCCGAGGTCCTGCTGAAGTCCTCGTCGCCCACCTCCTGAAGGATGTAGTTCTGGAAGTAGTTGCCTATCGGCATGCTCTTGGTGATCTCGCCGATCAGGAACGCGAAGATCTGCCCCTTCAGCGGCACGCTGATCCCGAGCTGCCTGAGGAGGTAGTGCCATTGATACCCACGGACTATCTCGTAGGCGATCATCCCGAGCAGGAACCAGAGCAGGTAGATGTGCTGGAAGGAGGCCATCATGCCGACGACCTTCTCGATGTTGCCGAACGTGAGCAGGCCGGCGAGCAGGCCCAGCGCCACGAAGGTGGGAACTATGACCTTGGGTTGCAGAAGCTTCTTCACTCGTCGCCTACCTCGTCCGACTGCGGGGCCGCGACGCTGCCCACTCATCGTCGCGTCCGGCGTCGGGCGTCCGGTTCCTGATCTACTTTATCCTACGGAAGCCACGTTGTCATCAAGCACGAGCCATTCCAGCAGCAACGCGCATCACGAATCCATCTGCGGACCTCCAGCCCTCCCGGGTGTCCAGAAAAGAAGCCGAGGGCTGGCGTGAGGAAGGGTAGCCATCCTCGAAGTGCGACAGCTCACGCTTTAATACATTTGGTAGGCAGGTTGTATCTCTACAATGCGAACGTGACAACAGGTACCCTGCGGTTCTGGAAACCGCAGGGTGATCTGTGAGGCATACAACATGATCCGCTATGGGAGCCGGGTCGGAGCTGGGCAATTACCGACGTTGCCGCATTTCTGGTATTCGCCACCCTTTGGTTCCGGATAGCTAGTCATAGGTGTAGGTGCGGCGGACCTAAGATCTATCTCGTGGCCGGGTGTCATAGCGCCAAAGCCAATATCCTCCCCGTCTGCATCGAAGACCACATATGCGTTGTTGTAGGTTGAAAGAGATGGCAGGTCACTCTTACCCACTGGCGGCCCCTTCACCGTTACCGTGCCAGTCATTACCACCAGAGTGACAGCCTGTCCAGGCTTGAAGTAGCCATTCGGGTCGTACAACTGCCCTGTGCGAGCGCTGAACTCACCATAGGTCATCTGCTTGCATAGAATGCTGGTCGGCTCACCCTGAAGTCCATTCTGTTGAGCAACAGCTGTCGCTTTCGCACGAAGGTCGGTTGGGCACACGAGGTCAGGCAGTGAGCTCCGTGTGACCGATACTTGGCGGCGATCAGCAGCGTGCCTAGCGTTGGAAAGCAGGATCATCACACCAAACGCTGAGAACATTCATGATGAGGACGCTTCACCTTCCAACCACTGCCAGGCTCCCCTACCTAATAGAGAGGCATTCTGTCTTCTCGCTGCGCCAGCCCAGGAGATGCCTGCGAGATGAGCACCAGCAGGCGCGACACCTCGGTGGGTCGGATCATACTCCATAAGACAAGTGTTGTCACGCAAGCGTACACCCCCCCACTGCTAGGCTGCCTTTCAGGGCGACGAAGGTAGCTTGAGCCGCGGGATTCCACTGAGGTAAAGTGAGTGACGTACGGAAAGGGACGACATGACGACCCAACAGCAATCGGTCCGGGACCGCGTGGTGGAGACGGCTCGGTCGCTCGCGCCCGCGCTCGCCGAGCGGGCTGCGCGGCACGACCGCGAGAATTCGTTCCCGTTCGAGAACTACGAGGATCTGATCAGGGCGGGATACCACACAGCCACGGTGCCCGAGCGGCTCGGGGGCATGGGCGCGGGGCTGCACGACCTCTGCCTCGGACAGGAGCAGCTCGGTATCGGGGACGGCTCCACGTCGCTCGGCATCGGCATGCATCTCTCCCTCCTGGGCAGACTCGCCGAGGAGGACAGCTGGCCCGAGGAGCTCTGGGAGAGGGTGTGTGGCGACGTCGTGGAGCGGGGGGCGCTGATCAACTCCGCGGCGACGGAGCCGGGGATGGGCTCGCCAAGCAGGGGCGGCGCCCCGGTGACCACCGCCAGGCGCGTGAGCGGGGGCTGGGAGATCTCCGGACGCAAGAGCTTCACGACCATCGCGCCAGTGGCGACCTACTTCATCGTGCTCGCGTGGATCGAGGAAGAGGAGAGGCGAGGCAGCTTCCTCGTCAGGCGCGACCAGGACGGCGTAAGCGTGGCCGAGACGTGGGACGCGCTCGGGATGAGGGCTACGGGCTCGCACGACCTCGTGCTCGAGCGCGTGCGGGTGCCCGAGGAGAGCTACATCCGCCCGCGCGATTCCCGTCCAGCCCCCGGCCCGGGCCGCGCCTGGGGCGCCCTCACGCTCGGCGCGACGTACCTGGGCGTCGCCCAGGCGGCACGAGACTACGCTGCGAACTTCGCGCGGAGCCGGACGCCGACCGGCCTGGGCAGGCCGATCAGCGAGCTCGAGCACGTACGGGAGGGTATCGGCCGCATGGAGCTCAGCATCCGCTCCGCGCGGGCCGTGCTGTTCGAGACGGCGCGCACCTGGCAGGAGGAGCCCGAGCGCCGGGACGAGCTCGCGCCCGACATCGCCGCGTCGAAGTACCTCGCGACCAACTGCGCGGTGCAGGTGACGGACCTGGCGATGAGGCTGGTCGGCGGCTCCGCGCTCTCGCGCAGGTTCCCGCTCGAGCGGCTGTTCCGCGACGCCCGCGCCGGCCTGTACAACCCGCCGGCCGACCACGAGACGCTCGTGCTGCTCGGACGGTGGGTGCTGGGGGAGCGTCCTCAGCTCCGCTGAGCGAGGTCCAGCCCCATTATGACGAAGGGCGGACCGTCCGGCGAGAACCGGAAGCCTCGGAGGAGCTCGACCCACCCGCGCCTGAGGTACATCCTCCGTGCGGGGGTGTCGGCCTCGACGGTCGAGAGCATCGCGCGGGAGTGCGGCAGCCCTTCGAGGAGGGCGTCGTGCAGATTCCCGCCGACGCCCCGCCCCTGATATTCGGGGGATACGGCGAGCTCGACGAACTCGAAGTGGCCGGGCATCCATGCCTCCACCGTGGCGTCGTCGAGGCCGCCGGCCACCTTGTCCGTCCAGTACTGGCCGAACTCGCCCGTATAGCCGTAGGCGAACCCGACGAGCTCGCCGCCGGGCAGCGTGGCGACGCAGCAGCGGAAGCCCGCGCGGTAGGAGTGACGCGGCAGGCCGCGATCCAGGAACAGGGCCACTTCCTCGTCGGTAGCCGAGTTCGGTGGCACGCCGAAGGCGGCCTTGTAGACCCGGCCGATCTCGGGAGCGAGCTCGCGCGTCCGCTCGGCGCCGATGGTTGCTATGCTTGTCTTCAACGGCATGGCCTCCTGTGCGCTATCCGGTCGCTTGTGGGTATTATGTATTGCAGGAGCGCCGTGCCCGCGCCCTGCCGGAGGTGTACACACGGATGATATCAACTCAGGAAGTCATTTTGAGGCTGGTGATCGCCGCGATCCTGGGAGGGCTCGTGGGGATCGAGCGCGAGAGGCTCGACCGCGCCGCGGGCCTGAGGACGCACACGCTCGTGTGCCTGGGCTCGTGCCTGATAATGATCGCGTCCGCGTTCGGCTTCGCCGACGTCCTCGGCACCAAGCACGTCACGCTCGACCCCTCGCGCATCGCGGCGCAGATCGTCAGCGGCATCGGCTTCCTCGGGGCGGGCACGATCATCTTCCGGCGGGAGGTCGTGCGGGGACTGACGACCGCGGCGAGCATATGGGTGGTCGCCGGCATAGGCATCGCGGTCGGAGGAGGACTCTACGTCGCGGCCACCGCGACGACCGTGCTGGTACTGATAGTGCTCGCCGGCATCAAGCCGATCGAGCGCCGGCTGTTCTCGATGAGGCGGCCGTACAGGGTCAGCCTGACGGTGCAGCGGCGCGAGGTGCCCCTGTTCAGCATCGAGAAGGCGGTCGAGGAGTCCGGCATGGCGCTGGACAGGATGCTCGTCCAGCCCTCGACGGAGCCGGACGAGGATCGGGTGGACCTGGTGCTGCTGAGGGTGAACCGGGACAGCCTGCTGGCGCTCAGCGAGAGGCTGCGGGGGCTGACGGGCGTCCGCAGGGTGGAGATGGTCTCCGGTGGGGTGCCCAGGAGATCCTCGTAGAGGGCCGTGCACGTGAGCTACTCCAACGACCAGAGGGAGAAGAACCGGGTAACGGTCGTGTCGGTGCTGGCCGCCGCCGCGCTCACGCTCCTCAAGCTCGTGATCGGCGTGCTGACCGGAAGCCTCGGTCTGCTCTCCGACGCGGCTCACTCGGGCCTCGACCTGGTCTCGACCGTAATCACGTTCTTCTCGGTCCGGATCGCGGGCAGGCCCGCGGACGAGGATCACCCCTACGGTCACGGACGGGTCGAGAACCTGTCGGCCTCGGTACAGGGGCTGCTGCTGATCGTCACCGCCGGCGCGATCATCTACGGCGCGATCAGGCGCATATTCTTCGAGACGGTCGCGATCGAGTCGTCGGGGTGGGCGTTCGGCGTGATGCTTGCGAGCATCGCTGTGGACTACTGGCGCTCGCGGATGCTGCTCCGGGCCGCGCGCAGATACCACAGCAGGGCGCTCGAGGCCGACGCGCTGAACTTCCGGGCCGACATGCTCTCCTCCGCCGCGGTGATCGTCGGGCTCGCGCTCGCGGCCTACGCCGAGGCCAGCCATACCCTCCCCTTCCTGGTGAAGGCGGACGCGGTCGCGGCGCTGTTCGTCGCGGGCCTGATAATCGTCGTCAGCGGGCGGATGGTCGTGCAGGCGTACAACGTGCTGCTCGACCGCGCCCCGACCACGCTGCGCGATAGGATGACGCGCGCCGCGGCGACGGTGCCGGGAGTCGTGCAGTCCCAGCCCGTAAGGCTGAGGGAGTCGGGCAATCGTCTGTTCGCCGACATCACTGTCAGGGTGCCGCGCACCACCAGCCTCGCGGAGGCGCACACGATCACCGAGCGCGTGGAGGAATCCATCCGGAGGATCGAGCCCCGGACGGAGACGGTCGTGCACGTGGAGCCTGCAGTGTCCTCGGCCGAGACCGCGGCGGACAGGATCAGGGCGATCGCGCAGCTCGCGGGAGCGAACACCCATCACGAGCAGGTGTACAGGGTCGGGGACCACCTGGAGGCGTCGCTGCACGTCGAGGTCGAGCCCGGCCTGACCATCGCGGAGGCACACGAGTCGGCGATGCGGCTGCGGGAGGCCCTGGTCGCGGACAACCCGCGGCTCAGGCAGGTGACGGTGCACATCGAGGTGGAGGAGCCGGACCTCAGCAGGCGCCGGGACGTCAGCGCGGACCACCTCCACACGGTCGGCGCGATCAGGGCGGCCGCGGTCGAGACCGGCCTCGTTCGGGACTGCCCGGAGGTCCGGGTGTACGCGGGCGACGGCCCCGGGCTCGACGCCGCGCTGTGGTGCGAGTTCGATCCGTCCCTTCGAATGGGCGAGGTGCACCACCGCACGGAGCGGCTGGAGCAGGAGCTGCGCAGGCGCTTCCCGAAGCTCGAGAGGGTGATCATCGAGGCCGCCCCCGCCAACCCCTGATACCGCGCCAAACGACGTGCCCCGGACCCGCTCTCTCCGGTACGATCTTCCATGGAAGAAGGATCCCGGAAGGAGCGGAGCCGTGGAATCGAAGCCGAGCGGTCTGTGGAGGCATCGGGACTTCCTGTATCTGTGGGCGTCGCAGACGGTGTCCTCGGCCGGGTCCTCGGTGACCACCATCGCGCTGCCCCTCACGGCGGTGCTGTACCTCGACGCCTCCGCGGCCTAGATGGGCTATCTGGGGGTTGCGGAGGGTATGCCCGCGCTGCTGTTCAGCCTCGTGATCGGAGTCTGGGTGGACAGGTGGCGCAGGCGTCCCGTCCTCGTCGCTGCCGACCTTGGGCGCGCTGCGCTGATGGGGCTGATCCCCGCGACGGCGCTGCTTGGCGTGCTGAGGATGGAGGGCCTCTACGTCATAGCCTTCGCCGCCGGCACGCTGAGCCTGTTCTTCGACGTAGCCGTCACCTCCTTCCTCCCCACGGTTGTCCAGCGGGCGTGGCTGATAGACGCCAACGGCAAGCTCCAGATGAGCAGCTCGGTGACCTCCGTGGGTGGGAGGGCCCTCGGCGGCGTACTGGTGCAGGCACTAACCGCGCCGGTAGCCATAGCGGCCGATGCGCTCTCGTTTCTTGCGTCCGCCCTGTTGATCGGCCGCGTGCGCGCTCAGGAGCCGGGACCCGAAGCCCGGCGTGAACGAAAGGACGTGCGCGGCGAGATAGGCGAGGGGCTGCGCTTCCTGATTGGAGAGCCGTTGTTGCGATCCATGACGCTGTCATCGGCGATCGGCAGCCTCGCTCTCAGCGCCCAGGCGACCGTGCTCGTGCTGTACGCGACCCGGGCGCTCGGTGTGACTCCCGCGCTGCTCGGCGCCGTGTTCGCGATCAGGAGCGTAGCATCGGTGGCAGGTGCGGCGCTGTCGGGGAGGGTCGGGCGCAGGCTCGGCGCGGGGCGTGCGGTGATATGGGGGACGCTGATGGGCGCTCTGGGAGCTATGACACTGCCCCTCGCTGGCGGTCCGCTCGCACTCGCCGTGCTATTGTTGATAGCGGCGCAGGTGCTCGCGGGTATCGGCGCCCCGATCTACTCGGTGAATCAGGTGAGTCTGCGTCAGGAGATCACGCCGGACAGGATGCTCGGCCGGGTGAACGCGGGGAGGCGTTTCCTCGTGTTCGGCGCAGCACCTGTGGGCGCGTTCCTCGGTGGCCTGTCCGGCAGCGAGCTCGGCCTGAGGACCACGCTGCTGCTGGGAGGGGTGGGGATGGCGCTCGCCTTCGTCGTGGTGCTGCTCTCCCCCTTACGACACCGTGCCGACACCGACGCACGTGCCCTACCAGGGACTTGAACGGACACCGTAGAGCTATCGAGCAGAATGTGGCTTTGTACCAGTTGACAGGATGAGGATCAGCACGTGAGTGGCTCGACGAACCTGTCCCGCACGCTGTCCGAGCTGGAGCGCGGTTTCTCCCTCGGCTGGCACACGGGGGCTCAGCTGTACGTCTCGCTTGGCAGCGATACGGTGGCAGACGTAGCCATCGGGAAGGCGTGCCCCGGCGTGGCGATGACCCCGGGCACGCTGGTCGAGTGGGGCTCGGCCACGAAGCCCGTGACCTGCTCCGCGCTCGCCCTGCTCTGGCAGCAGGGGCTCCTCGGGCTCGACGACCCCGTGTGCCGACACATCCCCGAGTTCGCGGCCTCAGGCAAGGAGGCCGTCACGATCCGGCACCTGCTCACCCACACGGGCGGGCTGACGGACCCCGTTCAGGACGTCGTGCCCTTCGACAAGGCCGTGGCCGCGATCTGTCGCGCTCCGCTGATCGAGGGCTGGGTGCCGGGCAGACGCTGCGCCTATAACTCGGTGGGGATGTGGATCGTGGCCGCGCTCGTGGTGAGACTCAGCGGCCAGCCGTTCGACCGCTTCGTGCGCGCACGGATTTTCGAGCCGCTCGGGCTCCTCGATTCCTGGATAGGAATGCCTCGCGACGTCTTCCGCTCCTACGGCGACCGCATTGCCGTGATGCCGGACTTCCCGCCCTCCGGTACCGAGGGGTGGGTGACGCGGGGCAGGCCGACGGGCGGCGGACACGGACCGATAGCGGAGCTCGCCCGATTCTACCAGGCTCTCCTCGAACGTCGCCTGCTCTCGGAGCCGGTCGTGGAGGCCATGACGGCCCGTCACCTGTGCGGGGCCTACGACGAGCGCCTTCACGCGACCGTGGACCGAGGGCTTGGCTTCACGCTCAGCTCATCCTATCCGGGCCACGGCTACGGGCCGCACGCCTCGCGCAGGGCATTCGGACACGGCGGCAGGAACTGGTGCGTGGCCTTCGCCGATCCCGAGCTCGGCCTGGCCGTCGGCGTCTACTGGAACGGGCAGGTGGATGGCGACACCCACGCCGTGCGCCAGAGCGCGCTCCTCGCCGCCCTCTACGAGGACCTCGGCCTCGCCTGACCCTGCCGGGGTCCGGCCAGCAGGGGGGAGTCACCGCAGGCCGAAGAGGAAGCCGGACGCCATGATGAGGATGCCGAGGAAGAGGGCCGCGGCGAACGGCTGCGGCACGCCGAAGCGGTCGAGCAGGGAGCCCGCGGCGACGACGAGCGCGCCGACCGCGAGTGCGACCAGACCGTAGGTCTGCCGGCCCACTAGCCCCTTGCGCGCGAACTTCCACGCCGACCACAGCGCGCCCCCGACGAGCATCACCGTGCCGAACGTGTTGAGCACCGGCGTGATCAGCAGGCGGGTGTCCCACGGAAAGCCCGCGGCGGTGATCCGCCCCGAGGCCGCGAACGCCCTCGAGAGCTCCACGGGCGCGGTCGCCACCCGCCACGCGGCGACCAGCGAGATCGCCACGACTATCCAGGTGACGACGAGCGCCGCCCTGCGGGACACCTGGAGCCACAGGCTCCCGAGCCCGAGGTACACCACGCCCAGCACCGCGCCGAACAGATACCACGCGCGGTACAGAGGCACGCTCCAGCCAGCGACCGCGGCCCCCGCCTCACAACCCGTTGCGACCGCGAACAGAACGAGCGCGACCGTCCAGATGAGCTGATGCGGCTTCCGACGACGGGCGTACTGAGCTGCGACGTGCGCGGCGAAGACGAGCGCGATGAGGGAGGCAAGGGCGGTGAAGACGAACTCCAGGTTCAAATGGGCATCTCCCGGCGGGTCACTCAACGCTCGGACCGTGGCGGAGAGGGTGGGATTCGAACCCACGAGGCGGAGTTACCGCCTACGCGATTTCCAGTCGCGCGCACTAGGCCAACTATGCGACCTCTCCGTGGGGCGGAGGGGGTGGGATTCGAACCCACGAGGCGGGGTCACCGCCTGGCCGCTTTCGAGGCGGCTGCACTAGTCCACTATGCGACCCCTCCAAATGGTAAGTATAGCAAACGGCGGCGCGGCACGCGCGCCGCCCTCAACCGCTCTCGGCGGGGGCCGGC